>DAOVUU010000262.1 GCA_030632405.1 Desulfobulbaceae bacterium
ACGATATAGATAGATTTGTTTTCCCTCAGCCAGGCCACAACATCTGCAGAAAGGCCACTGAAAGAAAACATCCCGCGCTGCCTGATGATATGGGTAAAATCACCCTTCACCCCTCTTTCCACAAGACCGTCAACAAAAGCCAGGCGCATCGCCTTAATCCGGTCACGCATATCTGCAAGCTCTTCCAGCCACTGAGCATGCAGTTCCGGACTACTTAGAATGGTTGCCGCCACCAGACCGCCATGGGCGGGAGGATTAGAATAATTCACCCTGATGATCGCCTTCACATGGCTCAAGGCCACCGCAGACTCCTCTGCAGTCGGACTGACGATACTGAGGGATCCCGCTCGTTCATTGTATAAACCGAGGTTTTTAGAAAACGAACTGGCGACAAAAAAATCTCCACCCAGTGCCGCGAACTGTTCTACGCAACAACGATCCGCCTCAACACTCTCTCCAAAACCCTGGTAGGCAAAATCAAGGAAGGGTATCCACCGTTTTTCTTTACTGATGCCAGCCACCTGCCTCCACTGTTCTGAGCTAAGATCCACTCCACTCGGATTATGACAGCACGCGTGCAGCAGAACGACATCATCCGCCGGTATGGTTTGTAACATTCTTACAAACGTATCAAAGTCGAGATCTTTAGTTTCAGCGCTATAATATGGATACTCCGCCAGCTCAAAACCGGCAGTTGTAAAAACACCTCTATGATTAGCCCAGGTGGGAGAGCTGATCCACACTTTTGCAGCCGGGTAAAATTTTTTCAGGAGATCACCACCCACCCGCAAGGCCCCTGTTCCACCAGGAGCATGGGCAGTTAATGCCCTGCCGGAGCTGACAACTTCACTGCTCTCTCCAAATATGAGCTTCTGTACATTTGCTGCATAGACCGGATCACCTGAAATGGGCAGATAGTTTTTTGTTTTCTCTTTCTCAAGAAGTATTTTTTCTGCAGCTTTCACACAGTTAAGAACGGGGGTCTTATTATCATCATCTTTATATACCCCGACCCCCAGATTAACTTTGTCCGGGTTCTGATCTTTTTTAAATGCGTCTGTTAAACCAAATATTGCATCTACCGGTGCTGCTTCAATTTTTTTCCACATATATTCCTCCAACGAACTGGTAATTGGTTAATATTTCATCGTAAGACTACGATGAAAATAAAACTACATAGTCACTTATTCAACTCATATTTTATACGTTGTGCTTTTTAACCTTGAAAATATAATTGCTACCGTTAACATTTACAGCCTAACGATTGCTCTTTCCGCTTTCTTGTCTTATGGTGGCCTCAAACTGACCAAGGAGAAAGCGTCTCCCGTCTATATACAATATCTGGTGACATAATGACAAAGACAATGCTTCGTGTTGAAAAAATCGGGGGCACCACAATGTCCCGATTTGGTGAAGTTCTCAATAACGTACTTCTCAAAGATAAAACTGATATATACAACAGGATTTATGTTGTCTCTGCCTATGCCGGTATCACCGACTACCTCCTTGAACACAAAAAAACCGGAATACCAGGAATTTACCAGATATTCGAGCAGGGTGAAGATTGTGAGCAGGCCATGACCGAACTGCAAAACAGACTCTGTGAGCTCAACCGAAAGTTCACCTCTATTGGCCTTGATCTTGAAGCAGCGGACCAGTTCATTGGCCTGGGAATAAAATTTGCTTTAAACATTTTGCAAAGCATGAATAATCTGCTTGTATCGGGCTACGTTAACCGTAACGAACTTCTTCTGGCCGCACGGGAACTCCTCACTTCCATAGGTGAAAAGCATAGCGCTTTCAATAGCGTAAATATCCTTCAAAATCTTGGTTACGATGCTACCTTTGTTGATTTAAGCGGCTGGCAGGACAGCAGGGAGCGAACGATTGACGAAAGGATTCAACACACATTTACAAAAATAGACCCTTCCAGAACCATCTGCGTGGCCACCGGGTATACCAAGGGTACAGAAGGTATCATGAGGGAATTTGACAGAGGGTATTCCGAGGTAACTTTCTCAAAGATAGGTGTTCTGCTGAACGCCCGGGAGGCGATAATTCATAAAGAATATCATCTCTGTTCCGGAGACCCTGCAATTATAGGAGAGGACAAAGTTCATCCAATCTGTAACACAAATTTCGATGTTGCGGACCAGCTTGCAGATGTAGGCATGGAAGCCATCCACCCCAAAGCCTCGAAACCTCTTGAAACTGCAGGAATTTCGATACGAGTCATGAATGCATTTGACCCGACTCATAGCGGTACCATAATAACCAAAGGCTATATCTGTCCTCAATCAAAAACAGAGGTTATTACCGGCTCCAATACGGTGACCAGTCTGGAAATCCATGACACCCACATGGTAGGAGAGGTTGGTTTTGATATGAAAATCATGCAGGTTCTGCAAAACCACAACATCAGTTACATAAACAAGGTAACTAATGCCAATACCATCGGTATGATTATATACGAAAAAGAATGTACGCCTGAGCTGATAGAGGATATGCAGAAAAAATTTGAACTGGTGACCACCGAAAATACTGCCATAGTCTGTGCAATAGGCTCAAATATAGCAAAACCAGGAATTCTATCCGGTGCAACCAGGGCCCTGGCTGATGCAAATATAAACATTCTCACAGTATCACAGACGTCCAGACAAACCAACATGCAGTTCACCATAGCCAGAGAACATTTCGTTCTTGCCCAACGGGTCCTGCACAGAGCACTCTGTGAAGAAGCGTAGAGCGGGAAGAGGCTGCGCCATTTATTTCGACTGCTGATCAGCCTCATCCTCCTCACAATCACTTTCCACCGAACACCCCTCGTTCTGCTGATTCAAACCTGGGATGATATACGCATAACTTGAGCCAGTCGTCTGGGAGGTTTCATTATAAATACTTTCTCCTCTACTCAGACACTCATCAGTTAAATATTTTTTTATCCTGCCTTCTCCCCCTAAAACCACCGTTCTTTCCTGCTCTCTGGCAACGAGGACTGGAATTTCTTTAATATCGAGGCTTTTTAAAAAGAGTGTATTCACTCCTGGATCATACTCTGATAACCGGTGGCTCCCAGGGAGAGAAAAATGATCTATCCGGTCAATTGGGTTAAATCGAATATTACATCTATTATCTTCGTCTATAATGGATATAACATTTTCACAGTGTTCGCAGGTTTCAGAGAAAAAAAGGTACATTTGGGATCCATCATTTTCTTCGCCAATTCGGGCATAACTTCCCGCATCAAGGGACATGTCTGGACTGGATACTCCCTTTAGTTCAAGAGTTGACAGCATGGCAAAGACAGCAATAAATATGGTCACCGAAGTGAACAGCTGTCGTACACCACAGAGGATATTCAAGAGAAGAATAATTGACGAAATAATCAGACAATAAGAACAGAACGCTGTAACGATGGAGTATTGGAAAAAAAGGAGTACTGCTTCTCCGGCAAGACCTGCCAGCAAAAGCACCTTGGCAAACTGGTGCCAATAATCGGAGCCTTTACGCCCTTTTAAAAAGCACCAGAACAGAATAAAGAAAAAAATGCACCCTGCAATATTGAAGTATAAAGGCGGCAATTTGGGAAAACTGTCGACAATTTCACATCCCTCATTAAGACAAATCCCCTCTCTACCTGCAACTATCAAGAGTGCCTGTACTGCCGTTAAAACACCTGCCAGAAACGCAACTATCGCTCGTATCATGATTCTGCCTGCTATTTTTTCTTAGAATTATTGTCTTTCCTTATTACGACGCCATCATATAGCATTGCAACAGATCAGAAGAAAGCATGTCTGGCCTATACAATACTGCAGGGAGGAAGTAAGATAACCATCATCCAGATTTTTTGTTACTATTATATTGAGATGAACTGCATAAAATACAACCAATTCTCATAAAGATTTCAAAACTATCTTCCACAATGGACAAAAACAACCCCCAACTCTCCATAGAATGGAAATGGTACTCTTTTGATGAACTGTCAACGGCAGAACTCTACGCACTTTTAAAATTGCGCCAGGAAATATTTATCGTCGAACAAAAGGAGTAGGCAAACAATTACTCAAGCAGGGAATTATTCACTCCAGCAGAACATATCCCGATTATCCAATAGGGGTATCGGCGCAGGTTTACCTGCGGTCATTTTACAACAGCTTCGGTTTTATCCCAGTGTCAGAACCATATGACGAAGATGGAATTGCTCATATAGATATGATCAGATCCATACAAAAATAAAATACCACAACAAGGAGAACACCTATGATCACATATCTTTACTGGACAGCTATTTTCATACTTGCGGCGGGAGTTCTCTACGGCCTGGGTATTAAAGCATCAAAGTGGAAAGCGGCACTGATAGTGACCTTTATTATCCTCGCGATAGGATGGTCCACCTATTATTTTCGACTGCAGCAGGTTTTTGTTAAACGTTACGGGGGGGTAATGACAATCGTTGTCCCTGCAGGTCAGCATCATCTGGGGGCGACCTGGAAAGATGACAATATGTGGATAGAAAACTACGATCCCAAAACTAATACCTGTATATTCAGTGAATACGCCAAGGGTAATCTGCTGCAGGGCAAGGTCACCATTAAAAACTGCAATCCTTTAATACCGCAGGCCATAAGCGATGAATCGACAGTTAAAATAGAGACATCCACTCAATAAACGAGT
>DAOVUU010000144.1 GCA_030632405.1 Desulfobulbaceae bacterium
CCAGTTTTCACAAGCTCGAAAGCATCCGGCGACATACGTATGCTGCCACCGGCATGGGCAACCCTGGTCGTGGTCTCTTTCTCGCCGACATCAACCATGCGTGCATTGCCGCTTTCATCAAAATGTGTAAATGAAGAGTTATTCTCTTCCATTATAAAAGTTCTCCAAACAGTCGCTTAAAGAACCCTTCCTGCTCTTTATGCTGACCATGTTTCTGACACAATTTATCAAATTCAAACAACATCTGTTTCTGTTCGCCGCAGAGATTTGTCGGAGTAAGGACCTGGAGTTCGACAACCATATTACCCTTACCTCCACCACGGAGATTTTTCACACCTTCATTACGAATTGTTATGATCTCTCCAGACTGGCTGCCGGCTGAGATGTCTACATTTTTCTTTCCATGGATAGTCGGCACCTCAACAGATCCTCCAAGCGCGGCTTTGACCATCGGAATAGGCAGTCGACAGTAAATGGTGTTACCTTCTCTTTTGAAAAACTCATGATCTTCCACATGGATCACCACATAAAGATCTCCTGAAGGGCCACCTTTTCTACCACCCTCACCTTCACCTCGCAAACGCATTCTCGCGCCGGTATCAACTCCGGCCGGTATCTTCAGAACCACTTTTTTTGTTTTTTCTACAAGACCACTTCCATCACAGTCGCTGCAGGGGTTGGTGACTATCTCCCCTTCTCCATGGCACTGCGGACAGGTAGAACTGACCTGAAAAAACCCCTGAGACCGGACGACCTGTCCCCGCCCATTACAACTCGGACAGACCTTTTTCTTATGTCCAGGTCTGCTGCCGCTCCCTTCACAGGTCCAGCATGTATCTCTTCGATTCAATTCGACCTCTTTACCGACACCATGTACCGCCTCTAAAAAGGTAATCTCCACATCATAACGCAGATCATTTCCTGCGACAGGACCATCTCTTCGCTCACGAGATCGGCCACCGCCGCCAAATCCAAAAAGATCACTGAAAATATCACCAAAACTGGAGAAGATATCTTCGGCATTACCGGGACCACTATATCCGCTGTTTTTTAAACCATCGTGACCATAGGTATCATAAATTTGCCTTTTTTGGGCATCGCTCAGTACTTCGTATGCTTCAGTACAGAGTTTAAACTGTTCTTCAGCATTTTTATCATCCGGATTGCGATCAGGGTGATATTTCATGGCAAGCTTGCGATAAGCCTTTTTTATCTCGCCATTGTCAGCATTTCTGCTGATCAACAACATTTCGTAATAGTCAATACTCATAACGAATCAACACACCTTACTTCGTAATGGAGTTGTAAAAACAGTTCACCGGTCTGGTTGTTTTATACAGAAGCCGTTTGAGGTTCATTCTCCAGTTCAACTTCTTCTGCTTCATCTTCTTTGCCCATGTCAGGCAACATCTCGATATTATCAAACCGCACCTTATCGGCGGCGATTTCTCGCAGGGTCATAACAATTTCTTTGTTCTTTCCCTCAACCAGAAACGGTTCACCGTGCCGATGCTGCTTTACGCGTTTCACGGTAAGATGAACCAAATTAAAGCGATTATCATCTCCGATCTGTTCTAAACAATCTTCACATGTTATTCTTGCCATTCAAAAAACCCCTCTTTATTATTTATTGGCGTCGTAAAAACCTTCCGCCATCTTATTTGTCAAAAGGATTGCTCAACATCATCGTCTGGGCTCTATCTGGTCCCACAGAAACGATATTTGCCTTAACCTCGGTAAAATCTTCTATACGCCTGATATAGCTTTTTGCCTGAATCGGGAGATCATCATATTCTCTCACATTCTCAATTTCTTCCTTCCAGCCGGCAATACTTTCATATACGGGGCTAACACTGGCCGCCTGATTTATATTTGAAGGCATAGCGCTGATCGTCTCTTCGTGTAACTCATAAGATGTGGCCATCTTGATTGTATCATGCCCACTGAGAACATCCAGTTTAGTTATTGCGAGACCGGTCAACCCATTTAACCTGACCGAATCATTTGCGACAACCCCGTCAAACCAGCCACACCGGCGGCGACGTCCGGTTGTAGCACCAAATTCATGGCCTTTCTTCTGCAGTTTTTCCCCTGCGTCATCAAACAATTCTGTCGGAAAAGGTCCTGCCCCGACACGGGTTGTATACGCCTTTAATATTCCAACCACTGAATCAATATGCGCCGGTCCAAACCCTGACCCGTTGCAGGCATTTCCGGCAATAGTATTCGATGAGGTAACAAAGGGATAAGTGCCATGATCTATATCAAGTTGAGTTCCCTGGGCACCCTCAAAAAGAATATTCAGACCTCCCTTTCTAGCCTTGTCCAGCTCTTCGGAGACACCGCCTAAAAATGGACTGAGATGTTCTTTATAAGATTGGAATATCGTATAAATTTCTTCCAGATCGACAGGTTCTGCATTGAATTTTCTGGTCAGTAGAAAATTAGTTTCCTCGACAGCAGCTGTCAGTTTATCCCGAAACAGTGCATCATCCAGCAGATCACCGGCTTTTATGCCTGTTCGTCCAACTTTATCTATATAGCAGGGTCCAATACCTCTTCCGGTTGTCCCTATTTTATTATTTTTTGATAGGGCCGCCTCCTTTACCTGATCAAGACGGGCGTGGTAGGGCATTATCAAATGGGCTCTCTCGCTGATCATTAGACGATCCGGAGTGACAGTTAATCCCTGCTCCCCCAGATCCCTCATCTCCTGCAACAAGACCCCAGGATCAACGATAACGCCATTGCCAATCATACATTTCTTTTCTCTATAGAGAATACCGGAAGGGATAATATGGAAGACGAATTTTTTCCCTTCTACAACCAGTGTGTGACCAGCATTATTACCGCCCTGAAAGCGCACAACATAATCCGCATAATGTGTCAACAGGTCAACGATCTTCCCCTTCCCTTCATCTCCCCATTGCGTTCCTACAACAACCACACTGGACATCTTTTTCTCCTTACATATAAATCTTCTCGCTTAACCAACTATGACTTCGGCCTGGCCACCAGACATACAATACTTCTTATAAGTGAGGCTGATAAATATCTATTTTTGACGTATATCCTCACAGGACAAACGGAGAAATATAGTCAACTGATTCAATAAAGTCAATAAATCAAATTTTCCTTGCAAGCACTGTATAACAGGGCTGTAAAACCTTTTGACGGAAGAGCAATAACTCCTTTCCAATGAGCGAAACATCAGGTTAACAACTCCTACATCGTTGACACCGATGGTTAAATACTTTACATTTGTGTCGCTGCCGGTTAGCACTAGGAGGCTGTCCGAGAATAAGCATTTTTTCTCAAATCGAGGTTTTTCGAAAAAATAAGCGCAGCCATATAGTTGATATTGCGAGCATTGTTTTTACTAAAATAACGAAGAGTTGGGGAGAAATGCATTCTCGGGCAGCCTCCTAGAGGTGACTGAAACAATTGTGCATGGAAAAAAAGCACACAACCGTACTCTATTACTTGCTGAATGTGATTTGGCAATCACCTGGAAAATTTACTTATGTTTGGTATCGGCCTTCCCGAAATGATTCTTATAATGGCCTTAGCGCTTATAGTTGTCGGTCCGGACAAGCTTCCAGACCTTGCTCGATCACTGGCAAAAGGAATTATGGAGCTGAAGAAAACGGCTGAGGGATTAAAAGATTCTTTCGCTGAAGAGGGCAACCCTCTTGATGATATCGTCCCGGACCTGGAAAATGCAGCAAAATCCCTTAAAGCCAATCTCCTGGAGAATCCAACCTTTGAGTTCGACGATAATGATTTATCCGGTGGTGTGAACCCACCAGCCGATACGTTAGATAAACCTTATAATGAACCGGTGGAGGAGGATACACCGGTACCAGATGACGGAACAGGCAGCAGCGGCGATGAGAAACAGCCGGAACTGCCGACCATTGAAATTGAGGTTGAGGAAATTACCAAAGTCGAAGAAAAAAATGGCTAACTACAACCTGCAAAGTTCAATTCCTGTTATAGAACGAAGTCTCGAGTTCTTCAAACCGCACCATCTGGAATTACGCAAACGGCTTATCAAAGTTTGTCTATCGATTATCTGCTGCAGTTTAATAGCATATATATTCGCCGAACAGATTGCCGGTCTTTTTATCTCACCCCTTTTCAAGGCAAGTCCATTAGTCTCCAAGCTGGTCTATACCAACCTGCCCGAGGCATTTCTTGCCTATATAAAACTTGCACTGCTTATCGGAGTTATTGCCAGTCTGCCTGTCGCCCTGTATCAACTGTGGATGTTTGTTTCCCCAGGCCTCAAAGCAAATGAGAAAAAGTTTGCGGTTGTTGTCGTATTCTGGGCAATTGCCCTCTTTACCTGCGGGGGTGGTTTTGCTTTTTTCGCTGTATTACCAAAAATGCTCAGCTATTTTATGAGTTATGCAAATGAAGGTCTGGTGCCCCTGCCAAAACTTGGGAAATATCTCACCTTTATAGCAAGAACCATCCTAACCTTTGGTCTTGCGTTTCAAATCCCTTTTCTGATGGTTATGGCGGGTAAGGCGAATATCGTTCGTGCAGAATATTTTCGCAGGAAACGTATCTATTTTTATATAGCGATTGTCTTTCTCGCTTTTCTTCTCACCGCCGGAGATTTCATGGCCACGGGATTGCTTGCCATACCACTTTTCCTGCTCTATGAGGCGGGAATATTTCTTTCTTTCCTCTTTTGTAAAAAAGCAGCTCAATCCGATACAGCGTAAATGCCTACCCGGCGCCCTGCAGTCATCAAAAGTTAATCTCCTCCAATTTCCAGCTTCAACAGACAGCAGGAAATTTTGTACAAGGGACGGCCCTGTCCGTCATATTCGATAGTATCCGGCTGGAGCATTTTGTTCATGACACACCCCTCCTCAATTTCAAGCTGAAAAAACCGATCCTCTGTCAAACCATCCATCTTGACCAACAAATCATCTTCAATCTGATAGGAGTGAATAGGATGGTCCTCACAGAGAGGGCACTGATATACACGACCATTAGGAAAAATAAAAAAATTCTCCGCCACATTTCCTGCGCATTCAAAATGTTCATTTTCTGGTAGAAAAACTGCTGGATAGGTTACCTGTATACCACTTTCTGCAGCCATCCTGGCCACCTTCGGCACAACATGCAGCCACTGTTCTCTACTAACCTGTATCTTTGGTGCATGCACCGATTGAACAGACCTTCCCCTCAGGCCGATTACCTGGATAAAGAATTTCTTAACCTTGAGCGATTTCAATAGAACCACCATCCTCTCAAGGTGATCTATGTTTTCACTGCTTACTGTATAGATAACACTGACATTATAACCAAAAATCACTGCCTTTTTGATATTGGCAACACAGATCTCAAAAACCCCTTCTCCTCTTATTGGATCATTCACCCTACTGTCCGGACCATCAAGACTGAAACTGAGAAAATCGAGATATTTCGGAGAGGTTCGTTCAAGTAGATCGTGAAACAGGTATCCATTCGTGTCTACAGTGACAAAATAGCCTAATTCTTTTGCCTTTTTTATACTAAAGGCCAGATCCGGGTGCATTGTCGGCTCACCCCCGAGAAAAATAACATTAGATTTTTTCTCCGGGTCCACAAAGAGTTCAAGCCAGCTCACTACCTGCTCTTTAGACAAAGTCTGAGTACCGTGTTGTTCCGGATTAATATAACAGTGACTGCACGAAAGATTACATGCCGTTAAGATATGAAAAAATATATTCCTCTCGCCGGGCTTGAAGCCTACTGTTCTCAGTGTATTTTTCATACAATCAAGCTCAATTGATTTTTTACGACGCCATCACAGTTGACGTCCATATTTCAGCGCTGCTGTCATAATAGATACACCGGTATGTTCCTGGACCAGATCATGGGAGTGAACCGTGAAGGGGAGATATTTGAGCGAATACCGGGCTGAATTTACCTTTATTTGCGGCAAAAAAGGGTACAGATTTCTTTTATTCAAGGTAGATACCGCCAATACACTCTTGATTGCCTGAAAAGCCTCTTTCCAGGACAGAGTGACAGGGTAGATATTTTCCAGCTTCCCTCTCCCCCCTGCCGGAATCCTCAACTGACTGACTGTAAGCTGCATTGCAGCCTGTAAAAAAGATCTGGGAGTAATTTTAAAGGCTGGAAACCAAAAACTGAGTTCAATATCGTCGTGCTCTTTACGAACGATTATCGGCTGATTTGTTAAGCGAAGAAAATCACCAAAGGTTTTCAGCTCCAGCCCTGTCGTCTGAAATGTGATCTTCCAAAAGGGGAGAAACCTGGCAACCCGGATCTCCGATGGAACCACAGACCATTTGAGAAGAGTAAATCTACCATTCTCTTCCTGCCAGAGGGTTTCGCAGTTACAGCAGTACAATACCAGGCTGTCCGATTCTCCCTCTAAAAAGCCACCGCAGCCAGGGCATATTGTGGTGATAAACTGTGGCTACCATGATCTGTTACTTTCACTGCTTTTTTCTTCCAGGTGTTCAAGAGA
>DAOVUU010000284.1 GCA_030632405.1 Desulfobulbaceae bacterium
ATTCAATTTCCCGGGAGAGCGATGAGTTGGTAATCTCCGGCACGGTAACTATACATCACAGTGTTCTCATGTCGTTTGATACCGTGGAGAAGTTATTGGTGAAGTTTAATTTTCTGGATAGTTCAGGAAGAGTTCTCGGAATAGCAGATATAACCCCGCTATATACTTCATATGGCCAGGTAGATGGACCGTTGAACTTTAAGACTGCCACTGCCTTTGTTCCGGGAACCAGTTCTTTTGCTTTCAGCTACTTTGGGAAACTTTTTGGGCGGTTGGCTGAACTTTCGGATGGTTGGGAAATTTTTTATTTTCCATTTGAATAAAGGTAGGACTGTCACGGGGATGAATTGTGGTTGTTGATAAGGTTAAATATCTGAAAAAACTCAGATCACTCCTGGCGTATCATGGTGTGGTCGGAATTCAGCATTATCCCCGTAACGAGGATATTGAGTCATTCTGTGAGCTACAGGTTTTTCCTTCTGTTCTCGCCGCAGGAAACAAAGATAGTTCTTCCCCACTGGTCGGGGGAAAAGATATTAAGGTCAAACCGGAGATAAAGAATACAGACAAAGAAGTGACATTGTCTGATATCAGTCATGAAATCGCGATCTGCAAAGCATGTGATCTTCATAAGCAGCGTATTTATCCTGTTGCAGGTAGCGGAGGCGAGACGGTGCGGGTACTGATTGTTGGTGACTGGCTTTCCGGCGATGCTGATGGGATTCTACCAGAAGAGAGGGTACTGGGGGTTGATCAGGATCAGATGCTTTCCAGGATGCTTACTGCGATAAAATTAGTGCAGGAGGACGTCTATATTACAAATGTGATTAAATGTGCAGTCCCTGCTTCATGCCATCCTGCGGCCTCCCATGTACGCTGCTGCATGTCATTTCTGCGCCGTCAGATTGCACTCCTGGCACCTGAATTAATCTGCACCATGGGAATGATTGCAGCCAGGGCAGTTCTTGGCCGATCTCAATCGCTTTCACAGCTGAGGGGGAAATTCCACACCTACGAAACTGACGCCGGTTTGCATATTCCAGTGATAAGTACATATCACCCTACCTATCTGCTGCAAAACCCTGAGATGAAAAAGGCGACATGGGCAGATTTACAGCTCCTGGCAAAAAAATTGCGGCTTGTGACTTGAGCAATGACCCATATTTCCGAAGAGAATCAGTCTGTGCAGAGACAGGAAGATAAGTTTAGTAGAAAAGCAATCCTGAACTCTTCCAAGATCAGGAAAGGGAGAACCCGCTGGAATCAATGTGTCAAGGAACTAGTCAAAATCAATCCACATTTATTGCAGGGACCAATTCTCGATTTTGGCTGCGGGGGCGGGTATTTTGTTCTGGAAGGGTTGCGTCGTGACCTGGATATCTGGGGTGTCGATCAATTAGTTGGAAAAATAAAAAGGTATAGAAAGTTAGTTGAGTACACTTCAAGCCCGAAGGGGTGGGAACAGCGTTGTCTGGTTGGTGACGGGCGGGTCCTGCCCTTTCCCTCAGATTATTTTGATTTTGTCAGTTCCTGGTGGGTTTTTGAACATATTCCGACTCCAGGTGAGGCTATCAGGGAAATGGTTCGCGTTACCCGCCCCGGGGGAGTCATTGTGATCAGGGCCCAGGATGGTCGTACCAGCTGGGAGGGACATTGTAATATTCCGTGGATTCCTTATCTCTCCAGTCGACTGACACAAGTCTGGATCGAAGAGTTCGGGAAATCACCTTCCATGTATGAGGGGGTTTATGACGTTACGCAGCCCCAGGTAATTTCCATTCTTGAATCATTGGGATGTAAAATTGTTATAAAATCCGAATCACCCCAACCACTGATCGAGGGTCACTTACAGCTCTGTACTGAAAAAAATGTCAGGCAGATGGCCCGGCTGATAAAAGCGAAGCTGGACAGAGGTGAATGGACACCACAACAGGAGGGCTTGTATGTTTATGCCCAGAAAATTTGATGGCCAAGCCCGATAAGCGTAGACTTCGAGAAGTCCGATCTCCTGCGTTGTAGGTTTTTAACAGACACTCGACATACCTCATGTATGGTCGAGTACCTGTAAAAAACACTACGCCTTGTATATCAAACTTTTTGACTTAGCCATCTAAGACTTCCGATAAGCGTAGACTTCGAGTGACTTTTTTTACAAATTCATCAAAATTGATACAGTCTCAGCAATATACAATCTTGTCTTTCACTTTAAAGCAATAAGGCCGCGGCGCCCGAGCTGGAGTAAAAACGTGGTAATCGACTGTTCCGCCTCCTGCCGTGAGAGTCCCGAGTCATCAGCGAATTTTTCTATAATTGTTTTTACATCGCTTTCACCGTCGATCATAAGCCATACAGAACTGCCAAGAGTATCCAGCTGAAGTTTTTTGGTGAGTCTTGTCTGTGGTTCCTTTTTAAATCGTCTGGCTATCTGCAGAAAGAAGGGTTTGATGCTGAGTGGATACTTTATAAGAATTTCACCCTTTTCCGTCTGCTGCCAGTCTATGCCGGGGAGAAGCTGGGGGATGCAGGCCAGGGATTCTGTCCTGTTCAGGGAGTTTTCTGGTAGAACCTTAGATTTGAATAATTTCATAATTATTATAAATTGATTCACTTGTCTCGGGGGGGATAGGTCGAAGAGATTCGAGAATTACCGCCAGCAGACGGTTGTTTGCTGTATCGTGGCGAATTTCCGCCCGGACAAAGGGTTTTTTCCGTTTAAACCGTATGAGAAGCTGTCGGCCGATTGCAGGTGTCTGCTGGCCCATACAAAAATTATCATCTTCACTGTATTGCACCGGGAGATCCGGCATGTCTGCAAGACTCCTGAGAATTTCTGCAAGCGATTGATTGCTGAGCCTGGCATCAGCAGGAGCAAGTTTGCAGGTGTGCAGTATAATATGTCTGCTGCGAAATGAGATCCGGGTGAGACCCGGAGCAAATGAAGAATCGATAAGAGAATAGTTTGACGGGAGTTGCAGTTGAAGGTCCTGGAGAGACCAGAATACCTGCTCATCTGCAGTGGTATGGCATGAAAGTGATTTTAAACAGTTGACAAGGAGGGATCCGGTTTCGGCCCTTTTACGGTTGAGCTGGAAAAGCAGGAGGGTTTGACACTGTTTGCAGACACATATAGCCGTGTCAAAGGGCAGGTTGTCCTGTTTCCCGTAACAGGTGACATCATATCCATTTTTTAAAAAAGACCAATCCGGGGGGAGGTCTTTTTCATAGAGTTCAGCAGCCGTTTTCTTTATCCGCTTAAAGACTGACTGGGACCGGGGACTCTTTCTCTTTTGAGTTTTTTGCCACCGTATTTCCAGTAAGGGGGAAAAATTTTCTTCAAAAATGAGATGATTGTGTCCACCCAGGCGACCTTCCCATGTACCAGGAATTGCCAGTCGAATACCATTCCAGCCAATTTTCCTGAATTTCATCGTTTTTTCGGTCAGTATCATCGGGGGATCAGATAGGACCAGTCTGATTTTTTCAGCTCTTCTTTTCTTTTTGGATCAGCCTTCTCATAAGCCTGATCACACATTCGCATAAAACATGCCCGTTCTTCATCGATACGATCCGGGTAGGAAAGTTTTACCATATTACCGATGGTTTCGTCAGGGTCTTTAGCATTGTATTGGAGGTTCAGGCTGATACGGTTTTTATCTTTATCGGTAAAATGCCATTTCCATACCTGCATCAGGCCAAAAGAGTCACCGTTCCATGAATCGGGTGAACCATACTTCTCACGGTATTTGGCAAGCAGGGTTGTATAAAAAGATTTACTTTTATCATCATATTTAAGCCTGATTTTCAGTATCTTTCCCTCGTATTTGCAGACACCGTAGGAGATAATTCCTTTCCTGAATCCATGGCGGTCGGTGACAACAACCTCCTTCATAAAATTGGATTTGATCAGATCCGGATAGTTATCGATATGGTCTCCAAGGGCGATGCCAGCGATTTCATGGGGTGCTTCTTCTGCAAAAATCACTAATGGAAAAAAAAATATGATGGTAAAGAAAAGGAAGAGTCTGGTTGTGGTGTTTAATAGAGCTTTCATTGGTTCAGTCTCGGTAGCTTTTACCACAGAGGACACAGAGAGCACAGAGAGAGGTGTTTTTTAAAGTAGTTCTCTCTGTGCTCTCTGTGTCCTCTGTGGTTAGTCAAGAAAAGAGAGTACTACTCAATCCTTCAGTAGTTACTAAACATTGATCATATACGGATATCATGTCAAGCCCCATGATGGCAGCTTTTCAGTATCATATTGAGCTTGGAATATAAGAAGATCGTTCAATAAGCCATATGGCCCAGTGATTTCATAATAAGGGCAAAACCCATGGCAAACATACCGCTTAATCCCATACCGCATGAAAATCCTGCGAGCAGCACAGGGGCGTACTGACGCCACATG
>DAOVUU010000282.1 GCA_030632405.1 Desulfobulbaceae bacterium
CGATGCAGCCGCTGAACTATACGGTGACACTGACCTGCTGATTCAAACCCTTCTCAATTTGCTGAAAAACAGCATACAGGCGACGCCTGCCGGTGGCCATATTTCTCTAAACATTCACTGTGATGGAGAGACGTGTCGAATATCTGTATCCGATTCAGGGGCCGGGATGTCTGAAGAAACAAAGAGCAAAATGTTTGACCCTTTTTATACAACGAGGAAAAGCGGCAGTGGGCTGGGCCTTGCAGTCAGCCACCGAATTGTAGAACGCCATAACGGCTATTTTGAGATAAAATCTGCGGTTAATGCGGGCACAACCATCACCATAGTGCTTCCCCCACAAGGAGAGAGAAGATGATTGATACACAAGAAAAAGCACATAAGCTCCTGTTGGTGGATGATGACATGGGACATAGAACAATGCTCAAACTGAACCTGGAAAAACTTGGTTACAGCATATCCGAGGCCTGTGATGGTGACGAGGTACTTGATAGTGTACAGAAGAATTTCTTTGATCTCATCCTTCTTGATCTGAAAATGGAGCGAATGGGTGGTATTGAGACCCTTGAAGCCCTCAGCGATGCGGATATTCATATTCCCACGATAGTGATAACCGCATTTTCTTCCATAGAAAGTGTTGTAACGGCAATGAAAAAAGGGGCCTACGATTATATTGCCAAACCTATCGACATTGATAACCTGGCCCATATATTAGCAAGAGCACTTGATCATTCATCCCTTCGAACAGAAAATGCCTATCTGAAAGACAGACTGGCTGAGCACTATTCTTTCAATAAAATTATCGGCACAAGCGAGGCCATGCAAGAACTTTTCTCTACGCTCAGACTGGTAGCAGAGAGTGATGCCACGGTGCTGATCCAGGGTGAATCGGGGACCGGCAAAGAACTTGTAGCGAACGCCCTGCACGAAAATGGGTCTCGCAAGAAAGGCCCGTTTATTAAAGTAAACTGTTCGGCACTTCATGAAAATCTACTTGAAAGTGAACTGTTCGGCCACGAGGCCGGCGCCTTTACCGGTGCAACCGCAAGAAGAAAAGGAAGATTTGAACTGGCCCATGGGGGTACGCTTTTCCTCGACGAAATTGGCGATATGAGTCTTCCAACCCAGGCAAGAATTCTGCGGGTACTTCAGGAAGGGGAATTCGAAAGAGTCGGCGGTAATGACACAATCAGCGTCGATGTACGACTACTCGCGGCAACACACAAAGACCTTGAAAAAATGATCGAGGAAAACAGTTTCCGGCAGGATCTCTATTTTCGACTGGCCGTGGTACCGATTGACCTCCCTCCACTAAGAGAGCGCCGGGGAGATATCCCTGTTCTGGCAAATCATTTCCTGGAGAAAAAAAATAAAAAAAATAATAAGCACATTAAATGTTTTCATCCGGAAACATTGAATATTTTCATGCACTACAATTGGACCGGTAACATCCGGGAGTTGGAAAACACTGTCGAACGGGCTGTCATACTATGCCTCGGTGAACAAATTACCCCGCGGGAACTCCCCCCGCGCTTCTTTCCGGACAACGATAAACCCATATCAGCCAAATTTTCTTCCCGGGGCTGGACTTTGCGTGATATGGAGCGGGAAATGATCCGATCAACCCTCCACGAAACAAACAATAATAAGAGTCTCGCTGCAAAGAATCTCGGAATCGCCCGTCAGACTCTTATTAACAAAATCAAAGAGTACAACGTGAAAGCCTAGTGTACTGCAAGGCTTAAAACTTCTCATCGAAGTCATCCCCGAGGTAGTAATCGGGGATCCAGAGAGCAGCTAACTTCCTGGATGCCCGATTACTACCTCGGGCATGACGGACGAACTCAAATACACTGTCCCCTCGATCATTCTGAGGTTGACACATGAAAACATCTATTCTAAATATGATGGCGTCGCAACCTTCGGGGCAAGAGCCCCTTTTAAAAATCCCATGCAAGTGAGAGAGAAAAAACAATGTTCATATTGAAAAAGAGCAAGTGCACAAATTGCAGACTATGCATGCTGGCATGTACATCTGCGCACCAACCAGGTATGCAGAGTACCAAATTTGCAAGAATTCATATTGAAGACGCATGGCCGGAAATCGGTGGCATTCATGTCTGTGTAGCATGCAAGGAACGTTCATGCATTAAAGTGTGCCCGGAGCAGGCTCTCACCTGGGACGGTCATGTGGTCTTGCTTAAAGACAAATGCACCCAGTGCGGTGAATGTGTGGAGGCCTGTCCTTTCGGCGGTGTAAGAACAGATCCTGCCGATGGCTACCCGCTTATATGCGACACATGCGATGGTGGTTTTTCGTGCGTGCAAATATGCCCTACAGGGGCCATTTTAAGGAGATAGGCCATGATATGGAATGGATACGCAGGCAAAGTTCTTGAAGTCAATCTGACTTCCGGACGTGTTGAAAAAATGGACCTCGACCGGGACGTAGTTGAAAAGTACATCGGAGGAAAAGGCTTTGGAATTCATACGCTTTACAACAGGCTTCCCGTTGGATGTGATCCCCTCGCACCTGAAAATATACTGGTATTTGCGACAGGTCCGCTGACCGGAACCTCGGCCCCTGCATCAGGAAGAATGGAACTCTGTACCAAAAGCCCTGCTACAGGATTATGGCTTGATTCCAATGCAGGAGGAAGCCTTGGCCCGGAGCTGAAATACGCCGGTTACGATGCAGTAGTTATTACCGGCGCATCTCCTTCGCCTGTAATACTCCTCATTGAAGACGACGAAATCTCACTGGTTCCTGCTGACTCCTACTGGGGGCTGGATACTCTGGAGACACACAGGCGGCTCAAAGAAGCATATTCCACTGATCATCGAATTGCATGTATCGGACAAGGCGGCGAGCTTCTCTCTCCTCTTGCTAATGTTCTTACTGAATATCGATCATTTGGACGCGGCGGCGCCGGAGCAGTTATGGGCTCAAAAAAACTCAAGGCTATGGTTGTCAACGGTTCGGGCTATGTAACGGCCTCAGATGCTGACGAGTTTTCAAGAATGGTCCGGGAATCAACCAATGAGCTCGCCAATTCACCCGATAGCGGTGCCGCAAAACCTGAGTTCGGTACCAATGTAATCCTCTCCCTTATGGATTATACAGGTATCCATCCCACAAAAAATTTCCGCCGGTCCACCCTTGACGAGAAGCCTGTGGATGAACACGACATTCGAAAATATTATGACCGCCACCGGGCCTGTTTTTCCTGTACCATCAGGTGCAGTAAGATTGCCAAGGTCAAAGAAGGCGTGTTCAAAGGCGCATTTACCGAGGGACCTGAGTATGAGACAGTCTGGTCGTTCGGTGCCCATTGTGGCAACACTGATGTAGCTGCCATTATAAGAGCGGAACAACTGTGTGATACATACGGCATAGATGCTATTTCGGCAGGCAATGTTATCGGTTTTCTCATGGACTGTTTCGACCGTGGCCTTATTACCACCGACGACACAGATGGTCTTGAGCTCACCTGGGGTAATGGTCAGGCTATTGTGGACGCCGTTCACCTCATGGGAAAACGTGAAGGGGTCGGCCACATATGGTCCCTTGGCGTAAAACAACTCGAAAATATAATTCCAGGAGCCAAAGGGTTCGGGGCTCACGTCAAAGGAATGGAACTCCCGGCTTACGATCCACGTGCCAGCAAAGGTATGGCACTGGCCTACGCCACCAGTGACCGGGGAGGATGTCATCTGCGATCATGGCCCATCGGAGAAGAGATAATGAATTCATCCAACCCCATGGGACTGCACACCACCGAATTTAAGCCGGAACTCGTAAAAGGCCAGCAGGATTTATACTGTCTGGTCAATTGCAGTGGACTCTGTCTCTTTGCCGCCTTCACTCTCACCCTTGATCAGATAGCACCACTATTTGAATCAATTACCGGTATTAAATCTTTCGGCAACGCTGAAAATCTCTTGCTTGCCGGTGAACGCGTCAACAATCTTGTTCGGCTGTTCAATGTGCGTGAAGGGTTGACTCCCGATCAGGACACTCTTCCAGAGCGATTCAAAACTGAACCTCTGCCGGACGGCCCATGTAAAGGGGAAACCGTAGACGTGACTTCTATGGTCAGCAGCTACTATAAGGTTCGCGGCTGGACCGAAGCAGGCAAACCGGCACCTGAGCTGCTTGAAAAACTTGATATACCATTAAATCCCGAACCCATCCAGTCTTGATGGCGTCGTAAAAAGTCTTCATCTTGTTCGTTGTTACAATTTTTCTATCATTTCGATGTACCGTATGTACGCCGAAATAATAAAAAAATTGTACGCCTCCAATATGAAGCTTTTGACTTATCCATCGAAACTGAGGTTTTTACAAGTTTATTAACAATACTCAGTATCAATCATTTACATATAGAGGTTACTCCTATGGCAACAAGTCTA
>DAOVUU010000182.1 GCA_030632405.1 Desulfobulbaceae bacterium
GGCTCCCCTTGATTGGTTAAAGCTGCCGTCTTACGAGACGAGGGTTGAGGATGGCAAATCTACAGGTATCCCGGGTAAAACTTTGTTTTCCGATGACCTGTTGGGGGTTTTCAGAGCAATAGAAATTGAACATCGGGTAAGGATGTATCGTCCGCGAATGGTTCTGGCTGATCATACTCCCCAGGGAAAACACAAAGAACTTGTTCCCGCTCTGGCTCTTAGCCGGGATATCGGTACTCGCTGGGTTCTTGGTGTTCGTGGTGTTGTCGGGGCAGTCCCACAGGCCAGGTCGGAACTGGCAGGTAATCTGTTTCGAAAATATTACCACGGGTTACTTTGGTATGGAGACATGGAAGTGCTGGGTGGCGCACATGTTGATCAACTCAGTCAGCAGTACGGTATTCTGCCCAGAGAGTGTGGATATGTCTCGCGGATGTCAGAGGTCTCGCGCTGGATGGACCAGGCGTTTGCAGGGGCTTCAGGGGGTGAAAGACTGGCCGGGACTGTTTCTGTGCCTTGGATGGGTGAGAAGTCTCTGGAGTTTCTCGAGCAGCTTGGTGTCGCTCTTGCTGCGATTCCCACAAGTTATGGTGACTGGCGTCTTTTTGTCGATCCCGGAGATTCGGTGGAGAGTAAAAAATACGTGCGGGACATATTCTCAGGAATTGGTCACTGCAGGATTGAGCGGCCCGGTCCAGGGTATATTGAAGCACTGTTACGTTCAAAAACTGCCGTGATTTACGGAGGCTACAATAGCCTTATGGATGTATTATATGCCGGTGTTCCTACCCTTGTTGTGGAGCGGGAGATGCGTGATGGTGAACAGCAGCACCATCTTCAGCAGCTCCGGGCAAAAGTCGGAGAGAGGGTTCGTGTTATTTCGGAGGCTGAAATTCCTGGTGAACAAATAGCATCATGTCTTCTTGATAATTTATTACTCAACACCAATCCTGCCGCTGCTGTCAATCTTGATGGGGCAGCGAATGCGGCTGTGATACTGAGTCGATTGCTTAGCAAAGATGTCCTCTAGTAAGTCCTCATTTCCTTCTGGGAAAACCCCATATTTATTACATAAATGTAGTAAATTATAATATGAAAATACATTTATGTAATAAATATTACTATGGGGTTGACTGTATTCTATCGCTGTAATAATACATAACTCCTTGTAGTAATAAGTATTTATTGTTTCACCCTATTCCCTGGCATTAATATTGTATATCCCTTGGAAATGGTAAATCTATTGCCAGATCGAAAGATGTTAAAACAGAGGATACAGTGAAATCTAAGGAGGGTGTTGTGGAGAAATTGGAAAAACACAAAATTTATTGGGGCAGCGCGATTTTTATTGCCGTCTCTTTAGCCGGAACTGCCGTGGCTGAGGATACAGGCATAGGGGAGACAGTGATTCAGTTGGCCTACTCCCTGGATACCTTTTATTTCCTGATGTCAGGTGCCCTTGTGATGTGGATGGCAGCAGGATTTACAATGCTGGAATCCGGTCTGGTTCGCGCCAAAAACACGGTGGAAATACTTACAAAAAATGTCGCACTCTACGCAATCGCCTGTATCATGTACATGATTGTCGGCTATAATATCATGTATGGTGACGGGGTGAATGGATTGATCCCGGGATTCAGCTTTTTCCTTGGTGCAGATAACACAGTGGATGAAGTTTTAAAGAGTGGTGGGGATACCTATTACTCCAATATGTCCGATTTCTTTTTTCAGGTTGTATTTGTTGCAACCGCGATGTCGATAGTTTCAGGTGCGGTGGCAGAGCGGATGAAGCTCTGGTCTTTTCTTCTATTCGCCGTTGTGATGACTGGACTGATCTATCCGGTTCAGGGATACTGGAAGTGGGGTGGAGGATTTTTGGATGGCCTTGGTTTTCTCGACTTTGCAGGTTCCGGAGTGGTGCATCTCTGCGGCGCTTCTGCTGCACTGGCGGGAGTCATTCTTCTGGGTGCTCGAAGAGGAAAATATATCAAGGGAAGAATTAAGGCGATACCCGGGTCGAATTTGCCTCTTGCAACCTTGGGCACGTTCATTCTCTGGCTCGGCTGGTTTGGTTTTAACGGCGGCTCTGAACTGAAAATAAGTAATATCGAAGAGGCAAACGCAGTAGCAATGATATTTGTAAACACCAATACTGCAGCCGCCGGTGGGCTTGTTGCTGCTCTGCTCCTGGCAAGAGCCTGGTTTGGCAAGGCTGACCTCACTATGGCACTTAACGGAGCTCTCGCCGGCCTGGTCGCCATCACTGCTGAGCCCCTCACTCCAAGCCCGTTGCTGGCAACGATAGTAGGAGCGATAGGTGGACTTATCGTAGTTGTGGCGATAATATTCATCGACAAAGCAAAGATTGACGATCCGGTCGGGGCTCTTTCTGTTCATGGAGTTGTTGGTATCTGGGGGCTTCTGGCGGTGGCGTTCACTCATCCCGAGGGATCAGTCGTTGCCCAGCTAATTGGTGTCGTGGCGATCTTCTCCTGGTGTTTTGCAACGAGTTTTATTGTATGGCTTGTCATTAAATCTGTTATAGGCGTTCGTGTCAGTGAAGAGGAGGAGATGGAAGGCGTAGATGTGGCGGAGTGTGGTCTTGCGGCATACCCGGAATTTACAAAAGATTGATAAAGGAGAGAAGCTGTGAAGAAAATAGAGGCAATCATCAAGCCCTTCAAGCTTGAATCGGTGAAAGAGGCACTGACGGAAATTGGAATTATGGGCATGACTGTATCGGAAGTAAAGGGTTACGGTCGTCAGAAAGGGCATAAGGAAATGTATCGTGGAGCAGAATATAACGTTGATTTCAATCCCAAAATAAAAATAGAACTTGTGGTTTCATCAGAACTTGCGGAGAAGGTGGTCGAGACAATACGAGATGCGGCAAACAGCGGCAAAATTGGTGACGGCAAGATCTTTGTATTGGGTGTTGAAGATGTAATCAGAGTCAGAACAGGAGAGAGAGGAAATGATGCAATCTAGTGGTTAAACTGCAGCCGGTTAATCCTTTGATCTTCTAGTTTATGTTCAAACAGTTCCCTGCTGCTCTGTAGACGACAGCGGTCGGTTATCATTGTTTGATTGACATAGAGAGGAATTTATTAAGATGCCTATGTCTATTTGATTGAATATCTTTTATATTGTGAGATTTTGAAAAATCGATTTTGGAATCCGATAAAAATGAGGTGATTAAAAATGAGACTGTATCTGGTTTCAATTCTATTTGTATTGTTTTCTTCTCTTGCAGTGCAGGCAGGGGAAGCGGATGTGGTCGAGGTTAAAATTGTGAAACTTGGGGAAAACAGATATCAATTTGATGTTACTGTTGCCCATAAGGATGAGGGCTGGAATCACTATGTCAATAAATGGGATGTAGTGGGAGTAGATGGCATCGTTCTCGGTACACGTATTCTTCACCATCCGCATGTGAATGAACAACCTTTTACACGCAGTTTATCCGGAATAGAGATACTCGAAAAAAACAGCACCGTCACAGTTCGTGCCCATGATTCTGTACATGAGTATGGTGGCCAAGTTGTGTCGGCAGCTTTGCCGTAGGAGTCTGTTCAAAGAAGTTTTCTCCCGCTTGTTTTCGGGGCCCCAGAGCAGGAAACTACCACTCTGTGTTAATGATAATTATTCTTGACTGAGATTCCGTATCCGGTTATAAATACCTTTTTTATCCGCAGCAGTGAGGTGGGTGAAGATTTTTTAGAGCATCTGCACTATTTATGATGAAGGGGGCGTTATGTTGATGGAATACCCTGCACGAGTTTTTAAGTTTTATCAGGACGGGTTTCGCCGGATGACCGTGGGAAAAACCCTTTGGAAAATTATAATTATCAAATTGATAATTATGTTTGGTGTACTGAAAATCTTCTTCTTTCCAAATTTTCTCAGTACTAATTTTTCAACTGATCAACAAAGGGCCGACCATGTTATCGAACAGTTAACAAGGTCAACAGGAAATAATTACTAACGGAGGATGTAAAGATGGGTGAAATTGATCTGACCATGGTGAACTGGGCGAGGGCACAGTTTATCCTGACAGTAATGTATCACTGGATTTTTGTCCCAATCACTTTGGGGCTATCGTTTCTTTGTGCATTTTTTGAATCGATGTATGTGCGCACAGGTGATGATGAGTGGAAAAAACTGACAAAATTCTGGATGACACTGTTTGGCATAAATTTTGCGATCGGTGTTGCCACTGGAATTATTCTTGAATTTCAGTTTGGTACAAACTGGTCTAATTATTCATGGATGGTTGGGGATATTTTTGGTGCTCCATTGGCCATTGAAGGTATTTTAGCTTTCTTTTTGGAGGCTACCTTCTTTGCGGTGATGTTTTTTGGCTGGGATCGTACTTCCAAGGGATTTCATCTTTTTTCTACCTGGATGGTTGCTATAGGTTCAAATCTCTCAGCTCTCTGGATTCTGGTGGCCAACGGCTGGATGCAGTCTCCCGTCGGTATGGCGTTTAATCCCGAGAGTGCTCGATTTGAAATGCAGAACTTCTGGGAAGTGCTCTTTGCTCCGATTGCAATTGCCAAGTTTACCCATACAACCAGCTCAAGCTTTGTCGTTGGTTCCTTTTTTGTTATTACCATATCTTCCTATTATCTGCTTAAAGGGCGCCACGTGAATATGGCCAAGAGGTCAATTATTGTAGCCTCGGTTTTTGGCCTGCTGGCATCTCTGTTTACCGCTTTTACAGGGGATGAATCAGCCTATAACAATGCCCGTTATCAACCCATGAAGCTTGCCGCATATGAAGGGCTTTTTGAGGGGGCAAGAGGTGCCGATATAGTCGCTCTGGGTATTCTGAACAGTGGTAAAAGGCTCGGTGACGGGCAGGAACCATTTGCCTTTGAGGTGTCTATTCCAAAGGGATTGTCAATTATGGCAAAACGTGAATTGAACGCTTTTGTTCCCGGTATCAAAGATCTTGTCTACGGTAACGAGGCCGAAGGCATAATGTCGGTTGCTGAGAAGATGGAGAAAGGTAAGGCTGCCGTTGCAGATTTTGCAGCTATACGGGAGGCTGGTAAATCTGGAGACGAGCAGGCAAAAGCAGCTGCTATTGAGCGATTCAGGGTAAATCAGGATTATCTGGGATTTGGTTATCTTGATACTCCTGAAGAGATAGTGCCTCCCGTTGCCACAGTTTACTATTCCTTCCATATTATGGTTTATCTGGGATCCTTCTTTATCCTGCTCTTTATGCTCTATCTCTATTTCTCCTATAAAGATACGCTGGAGGATAAAATCTGGCTGCTGGTACTTGGGTTCTGCTCTTTCTTTCTCGCCTTGACGGCCTCCGAGCTCGGTTGGGTTGTTGCAGAAGTTGGTCGTCAACCATGGGCTATACAGGATCTGATGCCTGTGAAGATGGCCACAACAAATATTGGGGTGGGACACGTACAGGCAACTTTCTTTATGTTCTTTGTGTTGTTTGGTGCACTGCTGATTGCTGAGATCAAAATTATGCTCAAGCAGATAAAAATAGGACCGGAGGGCGTGTAAAATGATTGGGAACTTGGATATTGTGGTGTTGCAGCAGATCTGGTGGATAATCTGCTCGATCGTTGGAGCCCTCTTTCTCTTCTTGACCTTTGTTCAGGGAGGGCAGACCCTGCTCTGGCAGGTAGCTAAAGATGAAACAGAAAAGTCGCTGGTGGTGAATTCACTTGGTCGAAAATGGGAGCTGACATTTACGACTCTGGTTCTTTTTGGAGGGGCACTTTTTGCTGCTTTTCCAAAATTTTATGCCACAAGTTTTGGCGGGGCGTACTGGGTGTGGATGCTTATTCTTTTCAGCTTTATCATTCAGGCGGTAAGTTATGAGTATCGCACAAAACCGGGTAACTTTCTCGGGCAAAAGGTATACGAGACATTCCTTTTTATTAA
>DAOVUU010000107.1 GCA_030632405.1 Desulfobulbaceae bacterium
AATTCCTTTACCTCGCCTGTCGGAGTCAGGGCGTATACATCGGGATCATACAATTCCCCCTTGACTCCATCGAGGAATTCCCGTGGATCTTCAACATCCTGAAGCGAAGAGACAAGTGTCTTTAACTCATGACAAAGCTTTGCATCCTTTGAAGAAATTTTCTGACCTTCCTTGTAGGCCCAATGCGCCGCAACACCTTCCTGAGCAACAAGGTCCATCTCTTCGGTACGTATCTGAATCTCGATAAAATGATCCCGCGGGCCCACAACAGTGGTGTGCATTGACTGATAATTATTGGCTTTCGGGACTGAAATAAAATCTTTAATTCTTCCCGGTACGGGAGCCCAGTTTGTGTGAACTGTTCCCAGCACCTCATAACACTCATTCACCGTATTCGTAATTATCCTGAAAGCTACTTTATCGTAAACCCGTTCTAAGGTAATATTCTGAGCTACCAGTTTTTTATAAATTGAGTAGAGATGTTTAGGTCGCCCGACAATACGCATGGGCTTAATATTGTTCTCAATCAATTTTTCCTGAAGGATTGTAATAACCTCATCAACATAGTTCTGTCGCTCTTCCAATGAACTCTCCAATTTACTGGAAAGCTCAGAATACTCCTCCGGATAGAGAAATCTGAAGGAACGATCCTCTAACTCCTGCTTAAGCCAATCGATCCCAATCCTGCTGGCAAGCGGTGCATACAGATCCATAGTCTCTCTGGCGATCTCCACCTGCTGCTCCCTGTCAACCATATCAAGCAAGAACATATCCATCAACCGATCTACAAGCTTTACCAGTAAGACGCGGATGTCCTCTGCAATAGCCAGTAACATCTTCCTGATATTTTCTGCCTGATTCGCTATCTTGCTGTTATAACGAACATTGGTTATCTTCGTCGATCCTTGGACAATTGAAGCAACCTCTTTGCCGAATTTTTCCTCCAGCTCTCCAACAGTAATACCTTCTTTAAGCACGCCATGAAGCAGCCCGGCGAGAATTGTATCCAGATCAAGGTGCATGGATGCCAGAGTAGAGGCAACTTCCAGGACATGTGAGAGATAAGATTCTCCGGAAAAGTGCAGTTTCCCCTCATGCACCCGGCTGACAATCTCCCAGGCATCATCTATAAGAATCAGATTTACGCCCTGCAGATAGTTTGAGGCGAGGACTTTCAGCCCTTTCGGGTCAATAGTTGATTGCTCTAACATATGTATAAATCGTCAGTTTTTTTCCAGAGTTTCAGCAGCAATTCTGGACAACAGGGCAGGAATCACCTTCTCAGGCGTCATCTCTTCTACAGCACCATTCCGACGGGTTCTCATTTCGACCAGTCCGCTTTTACTCAGGCCTTTGCCAATGGTGACCCTGAACGGTATTCCTAACAGGTCTGCATCCTTGAACTTCGAACCGGGACGCTCATCACGATCATCAAGAATAACATCTATACCTTGAATCTGAAGCTCATTGTACAACTGCTCAGCCGTTGCAGTAATTTTTTCATCCTTAAGGCCAAGGTTAAGAATAATAACCGTATACGGTGCCAGAGGAACAGGAAATATTATACCGTTTGTATCGTGATTTTGTTCAATTGCAGCTGCAACCACCCGGCTGACCCCTATACCGTAACAGCCCATTACAAAATGTTTTTTCTGACCATCACTATCCTGGAAGGTTGCCTCCATAGATTCTGAATAACCGGTACCAAGCTTAAAGACATGTCCTACTTCAATTCCTTCGGTCAACTCAAGCCCGGCACCACATTCCGGGCAAGGATCGGAGGATGAGATTTGACGCAGATCGGCAACCCCATCTACCTGAAAATCCCGACCGAGGTTAACATTTTTCATATGATAGTTCTTTTCATTGCCACCAACGTAGAAGTTCCGCATTGCCGCTACTTCCTGATCGGCAACAATCTTTACTGCCAACCCTACCGGACCGAGGTATCCTGTAGGTACCCCGGTAATTTCATACACCTTGTCACTATCGACAATCTCAACTTCAGCAACACCAAGAAGATTTTTCAATTTAACCTCCTCCATCTTCCTGTCTCCTCTGACGAGTACGGCAACAGGCTCGTCATCGGCCATGAAAACCAATGTTTTAACGAGCTGACTTGGAGAAATATTCAAGAATTCGCAGACTGTATCGACTTTTCGTTTCCCAGGAGTCTCTATCTTCTCTAATTTTTTCAGTGATTCAACATGCTCTTTTTCTCTCAACTTTACTGTCGCCTTTTCCATATTGGCGGCATATTCACACTCCTGACAGAAAACAACAGTATCCTCTCCAGTCTCAGCCAGCACCATAAATTCATGGGAAAAACTGCCGCCAATGGTCCCGGAGTCTGCCTGAACAGCTCGGAATTTCAAACCACACCGGGTAAAAATCCGCTGGTAGGCGTCATACATTTTCCGATAACTGACCTCGGCTTCTTTATCGTCGACATCAAAAGAATAGGCATCTTTCATAATAAATTCACGCCCACGCATCAGGCCAAACCTGGGTCTGATTTCGTCACGGAATTTTGTCTGGATCTGATATAAATTGATGGGCAGATCTCTGTAAGAATGCACATCTTTTCTTACAATGTCTGTGATCACCTCTTCATGGGTAGGACCGAGACAGGATTCTCTCTCATGCCTGTCTTGAAACCGCAAAAGCTCAGGGCCATATTTTTCGTAACGACCGGTCTCAACCCACAAATCGGCAGGTTGAACCATGGGCAAGAGCAGTTCCTGGGCCCCGGCACGATTCATCTCTTCCCGCACAATATTTTCAACTTTGCGAATAGCGGCAAGACCATAGGGCAGATAGGAATAAATTCCCGAGGTGAGTTTACGCATGAACCCTGCCCGCAGCATCAGTCTGTGACTTGTAACTTCTGCTTCAGCAGGAATTTCCTTAAGGGTCGGCAACAGTGTTTGAGAATATCGCATAAAATTATTATAATTCAATAGGTTAACATTTTTGATGAACTCAATTTTTCTCTACTTCATGGATGACAAACTCGTAAAAAACACAAAAATATATCTGATTACCACTAATCTACAGCTTATTAAGAAGAGTAGGATATCTGTCGGGCTAGCCTCCGGTCAAAAATCACTTGACTTGTTTTTGAAAATAGTCACACAGAATTATCGTTCCTTTATTTCAAGATGTTAATTGCATCTCCGGTGTGATTTTTAAGATACGCCCGCCAAATAACCAACTCTTCTATGGTGCGAGGCCGAACTTTAATGGTAATCAGAAAAATATATTCCCGGGTTACTCAGCTGAAACAGATGATTTATACCACTCATGCTCCATTTTTTTAAGCTCAGACATGAACACGTCTATAAGCTCTTTTTCAGCCACTTTTTTCCAGATTTCACCCTTCTTGAAAATAATACCGACACCATTACCACCGGCAACACCAATATCAGCCTCACGAGCCTCTCCGGGACCATTCACCACACAGCCCATAACAGCCACTTTCAATGGCGCCTCCATGGTCTGGACGAGGGCCTCAACCTTCTCTGCCAGGCTGAAAAGGTCAATACGGGTACGTCCACAGGTCGGACAGGAGATAAGTTCCGGACCGCGCTGACGAATTTTCAGTGACCGTAAGAGCTCAAACCCGACCCGAACCTCTTCCACAGGATCCCGAGTCAGGGAAACTCGAAAGGTATCACCTATCCCCCGACTAAGAAGCAGCCCCAGAGCAACACTCGACTTGACAGTTCCTGCAATCAGTCCTCCTGCCTCAGTAACACCAAGGTGTAATGGATAATCTGTAAGCTTGGAGAGCTGAGTATAACCGTTTACTGTAGTAAGAACATCGGTAGATTTTATGGAAATTTTAATATCGCGAAAGCCGCTTTTCTCCAGAAGCCTCACATTTCGCATTGCACTCTCAATAAGACTATCTGTGTTATGGGCGGTGGGGAAACCATATTTTTTCAACAGATCCTTTTCGATAGAGCCGCTGTTAACGCCTACCCGAATAGGAACCCTGTGACAAAGCGCAGCATCAACCACCTTTGCAACTTTCTCCTCCCCCCCCAGGTTGCCGGGATTGATGCGGATACCGTCGGCACCACTCTCCATCGCCATTACAGCCAGCCGGGCATCAAAATGGATATCCGCTATGAGAGGAATTGTAATACCATCACGTATTGCTCTAACGGCAACGGCAGCCTCCTGATCAGGAACAGCAACGCGTACAATCTCACAACCGGCATCTTCAAGTTTTCGAATCTGGGCAACGGTTGCTTCAATATCTGCCGTATTCGTATTGGTCATGGACTGGACTGATATTGGACTATCGCCACCGATGGCTACATTACCAACACGGATTTTTTTCGTTTGCCTTCGCACAATCATCATCCACTATCTACCTGTTCCTCTTCTACACCGGCAACCTGTTTGCTTTATTGATAAGATTCAACTCGGCATCAGATGACCTTATATAAACGGGAGCAGCCTCAGCTGCAGTTAAAACATCGCCTTCCTGAAGCTTCTCTTTACCTATAAAACCGAGAGAAGCTGCACTCGGTTGATGTAGATGTGATGGTGCAAACAGGACCTCGGTCTCTAAAAGAGAGCTCCAGACATCACCATAAACATTCACCCCGTCACCGACCATAACAATGGGATCTGTGATACATTCTGCCAATTTTTCCGGCGAAATAACCATAGGCATACCTGATAGAACCGTCAATCCTTCACCATCCGTTCGATAAAACGCTGCATAGACCTCTTTCTTCCGGGCATCAAGAACGGCACATATCCATGGAGAAGGAGCACATTTACTCGCCAGTCCATCAAGAGTTGAAACACCTATCATCTGTTTATCAGCACCAAACGCCAGCCCCTTTGCTGTAGCCATTCCTATCCTCAACCCGGTAAAGCTCCCGGGGCCAAGACTTACAGCAATAGCTTCAATAGATGCCCAGTCGACCGCTGTCTCACTCATCAGATAGTCAATTATCGACAGCAACCTCCTCGAATGTGTTATTCTACTGCTCAAACTGAGGGAGGCCAGCACAGTACCATTTTTTCTCGTACCCCGCGTGAGGGCTACGGAACTGCAGGGTGTTGCAGTGTCAATCGACAATATCAGAGATTCACTCTGGTCCATTAACTCAACAACCTGACTATATCATTATAAAAGACGAAAATCATAAGAGTACCTAGTAAACCAATACCAACCTGCTGTGCAAATATCTGGGCTCTCTCGTTCATCGGCTTTCTCATTATCCCCTCAATGGTTAGAAAAACCAGATGCCCGCCGTCAAGAACCGGTATAGGAAGAAGATTAAGAAACCCCAGATTGACACTGAGCAGCCCCATAAAATAGATGAGATTCACCCAGCCCGCTTTCATCTGCTCTCCTGCAATTTGTGCTATGAGAATGGGTCCTCCCAGTTCAGAGGCGGGTATCACCCTCTGAAAGATCTTTATAAAACCCATAACTGTGAGGGAAATATACATCCACGTCTGGGCTATAGCATTCTTCATCGAGCTAATCAGAGTTCCCCTGGTATAAATAAGTTCATCAGCCTTGACAATACCAATCATAAACCGCTGTTCTACCTCTTCACCAAACACATTTTTAACAGTATCAATCTTCGGCTCAATTGTAAATTGAAGCCGTTCACCCTGCCTTTCTACAACAACAGACACCAATTGACCGTCACTTCCCTTCACACCTTCTAGAACATCGAGCCAGCTTAACGTGGGTTGACCATTAATTTCCAGAAGCACATCATCAGGTATCAACCCGGCTTTCTCTGCGGGCGATCCTTCATTCACCTTACCAATACGGGTAGTATCTACAGGAGTCGGAATGCCGACGAAGATAAAAACCATAAAAAACAGCCCCACAGAAAAGAGTAAATTAAACAGGGGGCCAGCCAGAACGATCAAAAACCGCTGCCAGACAGCTTTATGTGCAAAAGAAGCCTTCCTTTCTGCTATATCAACCTGCTGTTCATCCGGGTTTTCTCCAAACATTTTGACAAAACCACCCAGAGGGAAAGCAGAGACGACATATTCTGTTTCTCCAATAGTTTTACCCACTACTCTGGGTCCGAAACCCAGGGAAAATTTCAAAACACGGACACCAAACAATTTGGCAAAGAGGAAATGTCCAAGTTCATGTACAAAAATCAACAGGCCGAGGACAACGATAAAAGAAAAAAGAGTATTCATGGCAATAAAGGTAATTAAAGATGATAAACCTGTAAAAAGGTCATTCGAAGCCTACGCTTATCGGAAGCCTTTGATGGCTAACGGAAAATTTCATTCACTATTGAATGAGACGCAGCGCCTCCCTGCGGGCCCTGCCGTCTGCCCTGAGAATATCCTCAAGACTATCCTCACTTCCTTCCTGAACAATATCCATTGTTCTGGCTACTGTCTCGGCTATATCAGGAAAAAGAATACGTGAATCGAGAAAAGCATCAACAGCCACTTCATTTGCAGCATTTAGAACAGCAGGAGCTACCCCGCCGACATTAATTGCGTCAAAAGCCAGTTTTAGAGCAGGAAAGCTACTATAATCAGGTTCCAGAAATTCAAGATTGGCACACATGGAGAGCTGCAGAGGATGTAAATCCAGTTCAAGCCGATCTGGGTACGAGAGTGCATAAGCGATGGGAATTCTCATATCCGGAATACCGAGTTGAGCAATTACAGAGCCATCTTTGTACTCAACAAGAGAATGAACAATAGACTGAGGATGTACAACAACCTCAATTTCTTCAGATTTTACGTCAAACAGCCATTTCGCTTCAATAACCTCCAACCCTTTATTCATAAGGGTAGCCGAGTCAATCGAAATTTTTTTTCCCATATTCCAGTTCGGATGGTCCAGGGCCTGCTCTCTGGTAACAACTTTGAGTTCTTCTTTATTTTTCCCTCTGAACGGTCCCCCTGACGCTGTCAGAATGATTTTACCAAGATCAGTTCTCTGACCAGCCTCCAGGGCCTGGAAGATTGCCGAATGTTCGGAATCTACAGGGAGAAGTTTAACTCCCCTCTCCTGCACAGCTTCCATTACAATTTTGCCGGCCATCACCAGGGTCTCTTTATTGGCCAGTCCGATATCCTTGCCGGCCTGGATAGCCGCAAGGGTGGGGAGCAATCCAGCCGCACCGACTATTGCAGATATTGTCATGGTAGTCGACGGATAGGCCGCGACTAACTTATTCCCTTCAAGTCCAGTAACAATCCTATTATGGTATTCTTTTGGCAGTAAATCACAAAGTGCCGCAGCGTGGGCAGAATCAATTATTGAGATAAGTTCAGGTTCAAATTCCACAACCTGTTCAGCCATTCGATGAACATTTCGCCCTGCTGCCATTGCCACAACTTTATAGTGCTGCGGAAATTGCCTGACAACATGAAGCACATTTACCCCGATAGAACCGGTCGCACCTAAAAGAGAAATGAATTTCATCAAATACCTGAAAAAATAATTAGATAGTAGAGAACAGGGACAGCAAAGAGTAGAGAATCGACACGATCAAGGATACCACCGTGCCCTGCCAGGCATGTTCCGGAATCTTTTGTCCCTGTACCCCGTTTAACAATCGACTCGGTAAGATCACCCGCAATTCCCACACCACCCAGAAGTACGGCGGAAAACAGAAGAAAAGGCCAATGGACAACAGACAGAAGCAGAAATGCAAAGAATGCTGCCCCCAGCAGTCCCGCACCAATCCCACCAACAGCACCTTCTATCGTCTTGTTTGGACTTATGGAAGGACAA
>DAOVUU010000126.1 GCA_030632405.1 Desulfobulbaceae bacterium
TAGTGCACCTCGTCGCTGTCAACATATGCGTATGCACTGTGCTTGTGTATTGACTCAAAGCTCTCTACACCGACTGAAAACCAGCTGATATCTGGATTTTCCAGGGCAGATACGGCAACTTTTCGAACAACATCCTCTACAAACATGGGATTGTTGAAGGCCTTTTCAGTCACATATTTTTCGTCGGGACGTTTGAGAAGGGCATACAGTTCACATGACGCGGATTTCTCAACCAGGGAGATAAGGTCTTCCACCCAGGTGAAGTTGTTAAATGTTATGCTGAGCGTCACCTCGGCACGCTGATTGTGGGCTCCGCCAGAACTGATCTCTTTTGAGCATGGACAGAGTGTTGTCACAGGTACGCGAACGGTGAGGATAAATCCATCGTCATCGCCAATACCACCTGAAAAAGTGCATCCATATTCCATGAGACTATGGGTATTACTGACTGGCGCTTTTTTGTTTATGAAATAGGGAAAAGACATTTCAAGTCGAACACTCTTTGCACACAGTTTTTCTTTAACTCTGGCTAAGATGTTAGAAAAACTTTCGACGGAAATCTCTCCGAGAGATTGGTTGAGAATCGATGTGAATGTTTCTACACAGTTATTTTTGTGACCATCCTCCAGTTCCGCCTGCATGGAGATCGTTGCAATGGTGTTTTGAAGTTCTCCACTTTTTTCTTTTACCCGTACGGGTGTTTTAATTCCTTTGAGACCTATAGTCTGAATGTGCATGAGTTTACTCAATAAAAAATATGTTAAATACGCAGCGACCGGTTAGAAAATTGCCTAACCTTCCCCGCGCATAAAATAAACCGGGCTTTTAACGATGCCAACATGATTAACAATAACTCCATTTGTCCGGGTTCGACAATATACTTTTTACCGAATGGAAGTTTTTTACTTAGCCATCGGGAATTTTGAGTTTTTACGAGATTGTCAAAAAGGAGTTTGTTTTTTTATGCGTTTCTAAAAAAATATGTGTATTCTGAGAGTTCCGGAGTGACAAAATAGTTCTCATTACTTTGTTCTGCAGGTAAAAAATGGACAGGACTCAAGAAAAAATAAGAATAGACAAATGGCTTTGGGCGGCTAGATTTTTTAAAACTCGATCCCTGGCGGCAAAAGCAGTAAATGGCGGTAAAGTTCGCCTGAATGGCTGTCGTGTCAAGGCGGCCAGGGGAGTAACTGTTGGTGATCAGTTGGTTATAGTTCGTGGTAATGTTGAATTCAATATTAAAGCCATGGCCCTGAATTCATACAGAAGACCGGCAAATGAAGCCCAGTTACTCTATGAAGAAGACGAAGAGAGTATTCGGGCCAGAGAGGAACAGAGACAGTTGCGACGATTGTTTAATGCAAGTCATTCAACTCCGGCTACAAAGCCGAATAAGCGTGATCGTCGTAAAATAAAAGAGTTTGTTAGAAAGGATTGAATGGGGGTGTGATGAAAAAAATAACAAGAGCATTAATAAGCCTGACTGATAAATCAGGCATTGAAGGATTTGCTGCTGAATTGACTCAACTTGACATTCAGCTGCTCTCAACAGGCGGGACTGCCAGGAAATTGAGAGATGCCGGTTTGGCTGTGATGGATGTTTCTGAATTCACAGGGTTCCCAGAAATGCTTGACGGTCGGGTGAAAACCCTGCACCCGAAGGTACATGGGGGGATACTTAATCAGAGAGAGAATAAACAACATCAGGATCAGTGCGCTGAATATGGTTTAGAAAATATAGATTTAGTAGCTGTTAATCTGTATGAATTTGAAAAAACTATTGCCGACCCCGATTGCGCTCTTGCCGGAGCCATTGAAAATATAGATATTGGCGGTCCCACCATGCTGCGCGCCGCCGCTAAAAACTTTAACGACGTAACAGTGATAGTTGACCCTGCAGACTATCCTCAGGTGATAAAGGAGATTAAGGAAACGGGAAATACTGTTTTGAAAACCAGATTTAGACTGGCAGTGAAAGTATTTGCCCTTACTTCAAGGTACGATACGGCCATTTCAAAATGGCTGGATAAAGTGGACATTGACCATAACAGTTTCTTCGCTGGAGAAGAATGATGCTTAAGATGGCTGTTTTACTTTCAGGAAGCGGTAGAACTCTGGATAATTTTCATTCCCGGATTAAAGATGGTTCTCTGGCCGGGGAGATCCAGGTGGTTATTTCTAATGTTGAAAACGTGCTGGGACTCAGTAAGGCTGAAAATTACGGTTATCCTTCCTACTGCTGTGTCGATAATGACCAGATAAACGAGACGCTTGAAAGATTTGATATCGATATTATATGTTTGGCCGGCTATCTCAAACTTTACACTCCGCCTGTCGGGCTTAAGAGATCGGTGATAAATATTCATCCTTCATTGATTCCATCTTTTTGTGGAGATGGATTTTATGGAAACGTTGTCCACAGGGCTGTGAAATCAAGAGGGTGCACCGTAAGCGGGTGTACTGTGCATTTTGCCGATGACAAATATGACGAAGGGCCGATTATCCTGCAGAAATGTGTTGAAATTGGCTACGATGACGATATAGCTACCATAGCGTCCACAGTCTTTGCTGTTGAATGTGAGGCCTTTCCTGAGGCAATTAACAGAGTTGATGAAAAGGGTGTGGGTTTTTTCTGGGAAAGGGTATCAGGGTGAGTGGATGCATGAATTTGAATTAGTAGCACCGGCCGGGAACATAGAGAATTTTTTTGCTGCAATGGAAGCTGGTGCCGACGCAGTTTATGTCGGAGCCCCCGGTTTTAATGCACGGAATCTGGCAAGGGATCTGCAACTCGAAGAAATTGGCGCGATGATTGAATATTGTCGTGCTGAAAAAAAGAAAATCTATATTGCTGCCAACAGTCTTGTCCTTGAAAAAGAACTTTCACATGTAATAAAAAACCTCTCAATTTTAGAAAAACTTGAGCCGGATGGACTTATTGTTCAGGATTTGGGAATTATAAATCTTGTTCGCCAGCATTTCCCAAATCTGGAACTTCACGCATCGACCCTGATGACTGCTCACAATTCTGATACCGTAAAGTTTTTAGCAGACCTTGGGTGCGAACTTGTAGTTCTCGCACGGGAATTGACTTTAAAGGAAATTGCAGCGATCAGCAGTCGGTGTGGTGATACAAAACTTGAGGTTTTTGTACATGGCGCCATGTGCTTTTCTTATTCCGGTCTGTGTCTGTTTTCCTCTTATCTTGGCGGTAAAAGTGGTCTCAGGGGCAGGTGTGTGCAGCCGTGTCGAAGGGCGTATTCCCCTGTTGCCAAATCAAAAAAAAGCGATGGAAAAACAAAAAGAGGTGGCGGGAAGAGCCAGGGCGGCGGATATATTTTTTCCATGAATGATCTGTGTGGATTTGAGGCCCTTCCCGGTCTGCGTGATGCAGGCGTCTCTTCTCTGAAAATAGAGGGAAGGCTGCGCTCTGCCCACTATGTAAAACATATCGTAAGTGCTTACAGGACGGTTCTGGATTGTTCACCCGAGAATCGGGTGGAAGCTGTGGTGCAGGCCAGGCTTTTGGCAGATGAGGCAATGAGTCGTAAGGTCAGCTCCGGTTATTTTTTCTCTCCCCAGCCGGCTGAGGCTATTACTCCTTATCATTCCGGCAATACAGGGACTCATCTGGGCAGGTTTTCAGTTATAAAAATGGTCGGAAATGAGCATGTCTGTCGATTCATACTTAAGGCTGGTCTGGCAAATGGTGACCGGATCCGTCTGCATTCTGAACCGTCTGGGGAACGGGTGGCATTTAGACTTAAAAAACTCTTTGTTTTAGGAGAAGAGAAGGATAAGGCCCGTGCCGGGGAAAGAGTAACCATTGCACTTCCCCCTCAGCAGAAACCTGTTTCCATTAAAGGGCACGTTGAAGTCTACAAGGTCGATAGTGGAATTGCAGCCAAAACTGCTCCTAAATCATCATTGACGATCAATCTCTCAAGACAAAAGGTTGAAAATTTCCAGAAAAAATTGAGAGGAAAGGTTGAATCTATCTGCCTGAAGGTGTGCAGAGAAATCGCTGCTGAAAAAGCCCCCGAGCCGGAGCCAAGGAAAGTTAAAAAACAGCAGTACTTCAGGAAGCATGTTTCCAATGAAATTCCCATCGAATGGTGGCTGAAAACCGATTCAATAAAATCAGTGCAGGGACAACTTCCCTTTTCTCCACAACGTTTTCTGCTTTCGTTTGAGAAGCAGCTTGTCAGTCAGGCAGGGCAGATTAAGAATTATCTGGGACGAGATGCGAGAAAAGTTGTCTGGGCTCTTCCACCTCTTATCATGGAGAACGATCTGGTACGCAGCCGAAAACAGATTCAACAGCTTATTCGTTCGGGTTATAGAGATTTTCAACTGGGTCATGTCAGCCAGGTAGGCTTCTTTCGCAACGAAAAGGTTCGGTTGTTTGCAGATTATACCATCAATATACTGAACAGCAGGGCATTTGATCTGGTAGAGGAAACAGGTTTTAACGGTGCGCAGCTTGGAATTGAAATGGATAAGGAATCTCTTAATGATACTCTTTCCGGATACAGAGAGATGGTGAGAAACGTGAGGGAGGGAGAGTATAATAAAAAATTTGCAATCGGCCTTACTGTGTATGGTGCACCAGCGTTATACACGTCCAGGCTGTCATCATCCCATTTACAATTTGACAAACCGGTGCTGAGCCCAAAACAGGAACCATTTGTTATAAGAAAAAAAGGGGGATTCAGTCAGACATTTCCACAAAAACCTTTTTCTCTTCTTCCCTGGCTGTACGAGTTAAAGGGGATGGGCGTTGACTATGTTGTGGTTGATATCACCTCGGGAACAACAGGAAAAAGAGAGCTCCTGGAATTAAAAGAGCGCCTTGTCAATAGCGGTAGATACGGTAAACTGTCTACTTTTAATTATCTAGGGAAACTTGGTTAGTTATTGTTGATATGTGTTGACTTTACAACCTTCTTGCTTTATAAGTTGCTTCCTTATCAAATGACTTTTTGCTACCGGCTGTTTTTAGTTTCAGGCAGACGGTGGAGTTGACTATAATCGGTGCGCCGGTCGGACTTAGAGAAAAATAAAGAAGGAGTATACTTGTGGCAAATCATAAATCTGCTGAGAAAAGAAACCGTCAGGCTCAGGTTCGCCGTCTGCGAAATAAAAGTAATAGAACCAGAATGAAAACAGCAATTAAAAAAGTAGACGAGGCTGTCGTCGCCGGTTCAGCCGATGAAGCTCAAGAGGCCCTTAAACAGGCAATCCCCGTGATTGCCAGGATCGCTTCAAAGGGAACCCTTCACAAGAAGAAAGCTTCGAGGAAGATTTCCCGCCTTACCAAGCGTGTAAATGGTATGACTGCAGTTTAATTGCAGTTTTTAGTCGCCTGCGGGCGTGCATAAGAGTTTTAAAAAGCCATGAGATCTTCTGATTTCATGGCTTTTTTTATGAGTTTTTATGGCAGGACTGGACAAGCCCGGCTATCAGCTGGTATGTTGATTTTCTTAGAAATCCTGCTTTGAAGGGCGGGTTTTTATCGCGAAACTAATACCACCATATAAAAATCGTTATGTCTCCTCAAAAATACTACCCGGATATCTATAAGTTTAAAGATGAGATCAGAACATCAAAACTCATTCCGATCTGCACTGAGATAGTTGCTGACCTCGATACACCCTTAACTCTTTTCTCAAAGGTTGTCGCCGAGCATAAACATATTTTTTTATTTGAGAGTATGGAAGGGGGAGAGAAATGGGGCAGATATTCTTTTATCGGATATAACCCTCTTGTTACTTTCATTTCAAAAGGCGACAATGTTACCGTTACAGAGGTAAAAAACGATATCTCAGACACCAGAAAATTTAGAGATAATCCTGTTCAGGCACTGAAGGCACTGATCGAAGATCTGGCAGTTCCCGAGTATGACATGCTGCCTAAATTTTGCGGTGGCGCAGTGGGTTTTCTGGGTTATGACATGGTGCGCTTTATGGAAGATCTTCAGGATGACCGTTCGTCTCTGGATCTCCCTGACTCATCGTTTATGATTCCGGAAATTGTGCTGGTATTCGACAACCTGAGACAGACGGTTACTGTTGTCTGCTGGGCCTGGTGCGAAGGAAGGGGAGGTGACAGTCTTTATCGAGACGGTATTAAACGGATTAACGATGTTATAGACAGCATCAGGCTCCCGGTCCCTGCCATGTTTTCTAAGGAAAGTAGCAAAGGCTGCCCCGAGTCCCATGTTTTTACTTCAAATATGGGAGAGGATCAGTTTTGTGATATGGTCAGGCGAGCCAAGGAGTATATTAGAGCAGGAGATATTATCCAGGTGGTGCTCTCCCAGCGTTTCCAAACCATTACAGAACTGTCTCCTCTGGTGCTGTACCGTGCTTTAAGGCATATTAACCCCAGTCCGTATCTTTTTTTCCTGCAGCTTGATGATGTCATTCAGATCGGTTCCTCTCCTGAAATACTTGTACGGAAGGAGGGGCAGAGTGTCGAATTGCGACCAATTGCCGGGACTAGAAGAAGGGGAGAAACCGGACAGGAAGATCTGGCCCTGGAAAAAGAATTGCTTGCCGACCCTAAGGAAATAGCGGAACATCTTATGCTCGTTGATCTGGGTAGAAATGATGTCGGCCGGGTGGCAAAAGGTGGTCAAGTTGAAGTAGATGATTTGCTGATCATTGAGCGATACAGCCATGTTATGCATATTGTCTCCGGTATTCACGGTGAGATCGCCGAGGAGAAGGATCAGTTCGACGTGATGGCTGCCTGCTTTCCGGCGGGAACGGTCAGCGGTGCCCCTAAAATCCGTGCCATGCAGATTATCGATGAACTGGAGCCTGAAAAGAGGGGACCCTATGCCGGATCTGTCGGTTATTTCGGGTTTTCCGGTAATATGGATTTTTGTATTACTATTAGAACATTTGTCATGCAGGGAAACAAATTATGGGTTCAGGCGGGAGCGGGAATAGTTGCTGATTCAGACCCTGCAAAAGAATTTGA
>DAOVUU010000048.1 GCA_030632405.1 Desulfobulbaceae bacterium
CCTGTCGCAGGATGTTGCGTAAAATCGTGGAGAAGGTCACATCAATAAGAGGCTGTACGGCAATCTGATTGAATTCCTCGTGCACCATTTCAATAGGATCTTCCACCGTGATAATATTGCTCTCAGGCGTTGCGATCTCCTTTAACGTCGAATAGAGGGTCGTTGATTTACCGCTTCCCGTAGGTCCTGTCACCAGAATGATACCGTGGGGTGCATGAACAAAAGAGTTATAAACCCCCATATCTCTTTTTGAAAAACCAAGATTTTCTATCTGTTGAAAAATCATACTCGAATCGAGGATCCGCATCACCACCTTCTCGCCAAAAGCTACAGGTATAGTGGAAACACGTATCTCAACATCTTTATCGGTGTTACTGCCGATTTTTATCCGCCCATCCTGGGGCCGTCTTTTTTCAGCAATATCGAGACGGGAGAGGAATTTAATCCTCGAAATAATTGCAGAATGCACGGCCTTTGGCAAATTATAGATTGTGTGAAGTGCACCATCAATCCGGAACCGCACCATGCAGATATCCCGTTTAGGCTCAATATGAATATCACTTGCCCGCTGCTCCAGTGCATAGTGAAAAATATGGTTTACAGCAGTCTTTATATGTTGATCGGAAGAGGTGATCTCTTTCGAAGATGATATTTTTACATACCTCTCCAGATTACCGATATCGACCGCTCCGCTGCCCATGGAAATACCAAATTGACCTTCCGCGGCACTTATCGATTTCTGGAACCCGAAAAATTCCGAAATAATCCGCTTAATATCTGACTTTGTCGCCAGATAGGGCTTTACCTTGACCTGGTTTGCCTGTTCAATATCTGACAGTACAGCCTGACAATCCGGATGATAAATAACAACCTCAAGTATCCCGTTTTCCACCCCAAATGGCAAAATAAGTTGTCTTATAGCAAAGTTACGCGGTATTGTCTTTGTCGCAACGTCCATATCCAGTTCAAGGGGATCAAGCTTCTTGAAAGGAAGTTTCTTCTCTATGGCAACCGCCCGCATGATCGTTTCTTCATCGAGCATCCTGTCGTCATTTCCCGAAATTTTCAGGTTGAAAGCAGTAATGATTTCAACCATATCAGGATAGTTCTTGTCGATTTCACTCTCTTTATCGACACTTCGCAGAAGTTTCTGGCGCTGTTTACCTTTTTCCAAGGTGATAAACTGCCGCTGCCTGGGAGTCATAACCTTCTGGCGTATCAGGATATCGAGCAAGGCTTCACTATTCAGTAATTGCATATAACCAACCGCAGTACGGATTTTTACGGGAAATCATCAAGGTGTCAGAATAACAGAAAAATAGAACTCACCGTATTTTCCACCTTTACACCGCTTCTTGCAAGAAAATTCAGTGCATTAGTACTACTTATCTGTGTCAATCAGAGAACGTAGTGTCTTGAGATTTTCTCTATCTTCCCTAAGATCATCACTTTTCGGTGTTTCAAGAGTCATCGGCAGACCGGCAAAACGTGGATCATTCAGGAGGTTTTTAAAGCCGGACAGACCTATAGCACCTTTACCAATATGTTCATGTCTGTCCACTCGGCTGCCCAATTCTTTTTTGGAATCATTCAGGTGAAAAAACTTCACCCGCTGCAGGCCTATATTATTGTCCAACTCATCAATTGTTGCATTATACTTTTCGGCAGACCGTATATCATAGCCTGCGGCGAAGATATGGCAAGTATCTACACATACTCCCAGTTGGCTGGAATAACGAGAGTTTTGCAGAATATATGCCAGCTCCTCAAAGCTCCGTCCAAGCCCTGTTCCCTGCCCTGCCGTAGTTTCAACCAGGACCTCCACCTCGGTTTCACTCTGCTCAATTGCGCTGTCAATCCCTGCAACAAAACGGTCAAGGCCGGCTTCTACACCATCTCCCCCATGGGAACCGGGGTGCAGGACTACATAAGGAATTCCAAGCTGCTGACATCGCTGCAGCTCAAGGACAAACGCATGAGTAGATTTCTGCAGCAACTCTTCTTTACCTGTTGCGAAGTTAACCAGGTAGGAGCCATGGGAGGCCACTATCATCTCACCACTCTCTCCATGGGCCTCTTTGTAGAGTCGAACTTCCTCTGTTTTCAATTCCGCCGGAATCCATTGGCGTTGATTGCGGGTAAAAATCTGCAGAGCATCTCCTCCTACCCGCTTAATTCTCTCAAAAGCGAGATGCAGCCCTCCACTCACTGATTCATGTGCTCCCAGTTTAACCACTGCTAATTCCTCCCAAAATTATTCATTTGTGTCATGTTCAATTTCCATATAAGACTCACTGGTAAACTTTCCGATCTGTGCCTGATAGAACCGCCTCTGTCCACCATCCATAATTATCGCCTGCTGCTCTGCCTTAACTGCCTCCTCTACTAAGCCGTTTGCCCAATAAGCTGTCGCTAAAGTATCAAAAATGTATCCTGCGGGCTGCAGGGTTGCAGCACCCCTTGCCAGATTCAGAGCTTTTAAGGGATCCCTTATGGAAAGATCTTCACTTGTCAGAAGCAGCCATGCCAGATTGTTCATAATTTCCGGATTTAAAGGTTCCAGACTATATGCCATTTCATAGGCCCCCAGGGCCTTTTGTTCCATCTTCCTGGTCAGCATTAAATCCCCTATCAGACGCCGCCAGATAACCCGGTCAGGCTCCTGTTTTACCTTCTGCATAAGGAATGCTTCTGCATAGTTTTCCTGGTACTGCTGCACAAAACCCTCAGTCGGGATCTGTTGAACGAGAAAAACAGTCAAGGCAACAACCATGAGGTAGGCCAAAAGACTATTCCGGATCTTTTTATTATGCCGATCAATACGTTCCGGCTCTTTTTCCCCCTGTTTAAGACAGTCAATGCGCTCTCCAATACTGAAATGATGCCAGTTTGGTTGATCGCGTATATTGCCGCTTAATGCTGCAATTTTTTCAAAGGCTGACACCATAGCTCGACTGTCACCGATCGAGGTCAGGGTGTAGAGGTCCGCCTGCCTTTCAAAGTTTCGAATGAAATAACCGAAGACAAATCTGAAATAGATTACCATAAAGATAAGCAGCGGTACGGCGCCAACCACAGTAATAATATCATCTGGTTCCAGCCCATACTCAATTATAACCCTGCTTAAAAAATTAAAAGAGAGCACCAGATAGAGTAAAGGCTCTGCAATCAACCCCACTAGAACACTGAATCCTGCGATAAGGAGAACGAAGAGCAGAAGGTGGCGCTTCTTCACATGACCGATCTCATGGGCCATCACAGCCTCAAGCTCCGTCAGGGAGAGGGCTTCTATAAGAGCCGGAGTTATAAGAATATATCGAATGCCGGGAATCATCCCAACTATCCCGGCAGTCAAAACTCTCCCCTCAAACAGAGGCCAGAGGTAATAGTCAGTTTTAAACCCATGCCGGTTGCAGCAACTATCAAGATGATTCTTCAGATAGCCTTCGGGGAGTTTTTTGCACCCCCACATCCTGCGCACAAACGGTGGAAAAAGAAGAAGAACAAAGACGAAAAAAATTGCCAGAAAAAGCAGATCACCCCATTCAGACACAAAAAGTTGCTGCAGGCCGGGAAACGGCAAAAATGCTATCAGGTCGTAGAGTAGAGAGAGAACAATCCAGGGCAGAACAATAGGCAGATTCACCCTCAGATTGGAAACAATAAAACTGATGTTTGAATATTTTTGGCCAAAAATATTCTGATAATTTTCCCTGCCTGCCCTCCACATTAGTGCCAGATAGAGAACAAAAAACATAAGTCCGATAACATTAATCAGGGCCGGCATGGAACCCTCTAAGGAAAACAACGAGAGATGATATTTCAAATCACAGAGATAGAGTGTCGCTGCAAAAAAGCAGAGTGCACAAACAGATAACTGCTTTTCCGTTCTGAAATACCCAGCTGTCGCAGCTGCCCCCGGCCTCTTGAATAACCTCCCGGCAATCCGCTCAAAGCAAAAGAGCAGAAAAAGAAAAAGTACTCCACCCTGCCAGCCGGGCAACAGTGGTGTATCGGGTACACTGCTTACACTGAAAAGGAAAATAGCGACCAGAAAAATGATTAAATTATTGTACATTAAAGAGAATTCCTTTCCTGCCTGGCCAGAAGATTGTCCTGGAATGGCGTGAGCGCGATATTTCAGCCCAGGCTCGATTTTAGTTACCGGTAAAATGTAGTAATACTTTGGTTTTTAGCAATACCGATCTTAAACCGAGTCCTCTTGTACACTGCTCTTGATGAACGGCATGAGGACTTTTGGGAAATTATTTGCCAGGCAAGAAATAAATTTCACCAATCAATCCTGTTTTTTTGTTGACATTCAGGATCAAGTCAATTTATATAAAACGTTTTGTTGTCAGAAAAAGGGCGCATAGCTCAGTTGGCTAGAGCCATCGGCTCATAACCGATCGGTCGTAGGTTCGAGTCCTACTGCGCCCACCATTGCACAATAATATCTGACCGAGCAACAACAGGGTCCTTGAAAAAAAGAGTCTTACACATACTACAAAGGGGAGGAGTAACGCCCCCTTTCTTTCGCGCATTGCTTTGGATGGAAAGCTCCAAATCAAGCGAGATGCACAAAAAGGTACACTCCCACAGGGGTGTGCCTTTTTTTATTTTATTGCCTGAAAATTCAGGGATATATTATGGTTCCACGAGTTAAAAATATTGTCAACAGCCTCAATCTGGAAGCCCCTTTCAGTCTGGCGGAATCGTGGGACAACGTGGGCCTTCTCATCGGAAATCCCGACCAGGAGGTAACCTCCATACTGATAGGCCTTGACCCGACTAACGCACTTATTGATGAAGCTCTAACCTCAGGTGCCAATACTGTCATAACCCATCACCCCGTTATTTTCCGGCCATTGTCATCTATCAATACGGCCGACCCCAACGGAAAACTGCTGACAAAGGCCCTGACAAACAGGATCGCCATAATTGGGTGTCACACCAACCTCGACAGTGCCGCTGATGGCGTCAGTGATATACTTGCCGCAAAATTGGGGCTGGAAGAACTCAGCCCTTTACTCCCTTCAGCGGAAAAAGAACTTTCAGGGACTGGCCTGGGAAGGATCGGCAGCTTCAGCACCCCTGTCTCTGCAACAGTTTTTATGAACAGGGTACGGGAAGTACTTAACCTTTCCTCCGTTCAGGTTGCAGGAAAAATCCCCAAGAAAATTAAAACCGTTGGTGTGTGTGGCGGCAGTGGTTCCGACCTGGCAGCAGAAGCCTTTATCCGTGGAGCAGATATCTATCTTTCTGCTGAAATCAAACATGATACCGCAATTTGGGCGATTGAAAACAGGTTTTGTGTCATTGACGGCACTCATTTTGCGACAGAACAACCGTCGGTTGCCCTTCTTGCTGAAAAACTGAGCCTGGCAAACAGTATCCAGAACTGGAATATTACAATCAGACAATCGGAAAGTGAGGTCCATCCTTTTGTCTTAATTGATAAAAATTATGGAAAAGAAGAATAATTAAATTATAAACACTCAAAATTTCAGATGGTTAAGCAGATAAGCGAAGAACTCGAAGTGTTTCATCTGCAGCGTCCCGCAGGAAACAGAGTGGTCCCGGGATACAACAAAGCGGATAAAACATTTTTTCGACACCATCAAGAGTAACATATACTACGGGAGAATAATCTTGAACGAACACATAGCTCAACTCGTGGCAATCCAGGCCATTGATTTGGAAATTGACAAAATAGACAATGCTGTTAAATCAGAACAAAACAGACTTGATGAACGAATTTTTGCTCTTGCCGAAAGAGAAGCTACAATAAATGAGCTGCAGGCAAAAATTACTTCCTGCGAGCAGGAAACCCGAACCCTCGAGGATGAAGTCGCTGACAAAATGAGTCATGTAAGGGAACGCCAATCCAAGATGATGCAAGTGCAAACCGGTCGTGAGCAGACAGCCCTGCTCAAAGAAATAGAAGATGCCAAGAAAAACGCCAAAGAGAATGAAGAAAAGATGATCAATCTCATGGAAGACACCGAGAAGCTGAAAGTCCAGTCAGAAGAAGAACTGAACCTTCTGAAAGGAGAAAAAAAGCTCGTTGCCGAAGAGACTGAAAATGTGCGCAGCAACATTGAAAAAATAAAGAAAGGCAGGAAAGCAAAAGATACCGAACGCAACAAACAGGCAAAGAAAATCAAAGAAAATACCCTGCGTAAATACAACACACTTCGTGATCGCAGAAACGGACTGGCAGTAGTTAATGTTATAAGCGGTGTATGTCAGGGGTGCTTTATGGCAATCCCGCCCCAAAGATTCAATATGCTGCTCAGAGGTGATACAATGTTTGACTGCCCCACCTGTCAACGTATCATGTACTACACTCCTCCCATAGAGGAAAAATAGTTGCTTTTTTCCTTTCATCTTTCAAGATTTCCAACTACATTTGAAATCGGAGCGGGCGCATGATCGCTCCGGCCAAATGACCGGAGAGGAAAGTCCGAACTCCACAGGGCAGGATGGTTCGTAACACGAACGCCGGGTGACCGGGGGACAGTGCCACAGAAAATAAACCGCCTGGGTCAACCAGGTAAGGGTGAAACGGCGAGGTAAGAGCTCACCGCTTTCATGGTGACATGGAAGGCAGGGTAAACCCCATCCGGAGCAAGACCAAATAGGGAGATGCTTGAGAGCGGCCCGTTCGAAATCTCCGGGTAGGTTGCAAGAGGTGTTGAGCAATCAACATCCCAGTGAAATGATCATGGCTCTTTACAGGGTACAGAATTCGGCTTACAGCCCGCTCCTTTTTCTTAGGCCTCGGCCCGTTAATACCATATTTCACTCTCCCCCCCCCAAAACTCCACCGCTGCCCTCTGCTCACTGACAATATCGAGACACATCTCCACTATGACTTTTTCTGCAACTGTTATAATTCCCGCTGCTGGATTTGGCTCCAGGATGAAACTCGATCACCCGAAACAGTTTCACCAGCTGGGTGATGCACCTATCCTTATCCACACAATAAGAGCTTTTTTACAAAACAGCCATATCGACCGTATAGTAGTGGTTATAGCTTCCGACAAAATTAAGCAGACCCGGGAAATATTGGCCAGATATATCGGTCAGCTCGATCAGATTACACTCGTCCCCGGAGGAAAAAGAAGGCAGGATTCTGTACAGGAAGGCCTCAAAGCCCTTGACCAGGGGACAGATATTGTATTAGTACACGACGGAGCCAGGCCCCTTGTCTCTCAGGCTGTTATCAACAGATGCTATGAAACCGCAGTGATTGAAGGTGCGGCAATCGCCGCCGTCCCCGTGAAAGATACGCTGAAAAAGGGAAATGCAGCTTCAAAGGTTATCGACACTGTCGAGCGTGAAAATCTCTGGCACGCCCAGACTCCTCAGGCCGCCCGCAGGGATCTTCTGGTAGAGGCATTCCGGAAACTGGGTGAAAAAGATGTCACCGATGAATCATCTCTTCTGGAACTTGCGGGGATTCCTGTTACTCTTGTGGCGGGGTCTGAAAACAACATCAAAATTACCCACCAGGAAGATCTTCATCTGGCTGAACGTATTATGCAAAACAGAGCAAACAGGATTCCACGAATCGGTCACGGCTTCGATGCCCACCGGCTTGTAGAAAACAGAAAGCTGGTACTGGGAGGCATAACCGTGCCGCACTCTCTCGGCCTTACCGGGCACTCAGATGCCGATGTTCTGACCCACGCACTATGCGATGCAATTCTTGGCGCACTGGGCGAAGGAGATATAGGCCAACATTTCCCGGATTCTGACAGGCAGTTCAGCGATATCTACTCGATAACTCTTTTAGAACGTGTGATGGATCTGGCTGCCGTGCATTCCTACTCTCTTGCTAATTGTGATATAACCATTGTATGCCAGGCGCCACGACTTGCACCTTTTTTGATTAAAATGAAAGCTATGCTCGCCAAAACCTGCAAAACTGAACCCGGCCGCATCAACATTAAAGCGACAACAACTGAAAAAATGGGCTTTACAGGAAGAGAAGAGGGCATCAGCTGTCATGCTGTCGTCCTTTTGCAGCCCTCCAGCTAAAGGTATAAATATGAAAGTAGAAATCAACAGAGAACGACTGGCCACGACCTTTACCGAACTCTGCGAAATTGACAGCCCCTCAAAGAAAGAAGCCGAGGTGGCTGCCTACCTGAAACAGAAGTTTAGTGACCTCAGTGCCGATTCAATTTATGAAGACAACTCAGCTGCCCAGACCGGCGCCGATTGCGGCAATCTCATTATCACATTCACGGGGAGCCACCCTGAACTCGAAAGTCTCTTTTTCTCGTGCCATATGGACACGGTGGGGCCGGCCAACGGTGTTGAAGTAACACGCACGGGAGATATCTTCACCAGCAAAGGAGATACAATTCTCGGCAGTGACGACAAATCCGGCATTGCCGCTATCCTCGAACTTATCACTTCGCTTAAAGAAAACAATATCCCCCATTCGACCATAGAGATCATCCTTACAACCTGTGAAGAGATCGGCCTGCTCGGTGCAAAGAGCCTTGACTATGGAAAAGTCCAGTCAACATACGGCTACGCCCTTGACGCCACCGGCATAAACCAGGTCATTATCGGGGCACCCACGGCAAATAAAATTAAAATTTCGGTAAAAGGCGCTGCCGCACACGCAGGTCTTAATCCTGAAGCAGGAATAAATGCCTTATCTCTCACCGCAGAGGCCCTCAGCAACATAACAGTGGGCAAACTCGATCATGAATCTACCCGCAATTTTGGCATTATAAATGGAGGAGCGGCGACAAATATTGTGCCGGAGCTCATCACTCTTTACGGCGAAGTTCGCAGCCATTCTCCGAAAAAACTGACCCAGTACACCCGGGAGGTCCTCGATTCCTTCAATGCAGTCGTTGATAGCTGGGAGGGTCAACAGACAACCGGCGATGCGCGTCCCTCTTTTGAATGCGACATCACCGATGACTACCCTGTACTGAAACTGGAACAGAACTCACCTGTCGTCACAAGGATAGAACAGGCCTCGGTAAAATGTGGTAAGAATATCCAGTTCATTATTGCCGGTGGAGGCAGTGACGGCAATATTTTTACCAGCCACGGATTGCAAACGGCCATAGTGGCGACCGGCATGAATAAGGTACATACAATTGATGAGCAGCTTGACCTCAATGATATGGTAAATCTAACAGAACTTCTTCATGCCCTGACCACATGAATCCGGTAAATCTATAGCTTTCCACTCCCCCCCGAGGAGTGGAAATTTCTCAGTTGCTAAAAAACCATGGAGAAAATCTCCGATGATAAACAATCATGACAGTTTGAAATCTTCTCAGGGACGCCCCACCCATGAATGCGGAGTGTGTGGTATTTTCAATCACGAAGATTCTTCCAAACTGACCTACTTTGGTCTCTATGCTCTCCAGCACAGAGGCCAGGAAAGTGCAGGGATTGTCACCTCCGACGGATCCAAGGTAAAGGTCCATAAGGATATGGGGTTGGTACCCGAAATCTTCTCAGAAGAGATTCTCCAGACTCTGCAGGGAAATATCTCCATCGGTCATGTTCGCTATTCCACAACCGGCGCATCTAACGTAACAAACGCCCAGCCACTGATGGTCATGCATAAGGGAACTACTCTGGCTGTAGCCCATAACGGCAATCTTGTAAACTCTATAGAATTACGCTCAAATCTCGAAGAACGGGGATCCATTTTCCAAACCACAATGGACAGTGAAATAGTCCTCCACCTGATGGCACGTGCCACAGACCTCGGACTCGAAAAGGCACTCAAAGAGACTTTTTCCACTCTAAAAGGGGCCTATTCTCTCCTTCTGATGACTCAAGATACGATGATTGCCGTGCGTGACCCTGATGGGTTTCGCCCTCTCTGTCTTGGTCGCATAAACAATGGCGGGTGGGTGGTTGCTTCTGAAACATGTGC
>DAOVUU010000079.1 GCA_030632405.1 Desulfobulbaceae bacterium
CAATAGATCCGAAGGTTTTTTCCGCCCATTTAGCGAATCGTAAAACCGGATAACAATAGACGAAGTACATGAAGGCGATCAGACTGTAAACGAACATGATATCACCCGGCAGACGCAATATGGCAATTTCTCCCTGCCTGGTCAGCTCTGAAATACCAATAATTGAGAGAATGGCAGTACTTTTAATGATTACAACATAGATGCTTGCCATGGGTGGGATCATCATTTTCAATGATTGAGGCAGTACAACGTGGATAAGGGCCTCTGCTTTTGACATGCCACATGAGCGGGCGGCTTCCTCCTGCCCCTTTGGCACGGCATGAATGGAGGCTGTCGTGATTTCTGTCACATAACTTGATGTGTACAGTGACAGGGAGACAATTGCGGCAGTAAAACTGTCAAAATTCAGTAATGCGATGCCCAGGGACGGTAAAACAAAGTAGATAATATAGAGCTGTACCAAATATGGTGTTCCGCGAAATATGTGCAGATACAAGCCGATTACCGTCGTCAGAGACCGATAGCCCAGTGTTCTGATTAACCCCAGAATGAACCCTAACGCAGAACCGCATATGATGGCGAGAATTGATATTTTGAATGTTACCAGTAGCCCCTGCATCAAGAATGGCATTAAATTGACAGCTACTTGGTATTTTGCGAGGATTATATCCAACATCTTAATATTCCATCTTTAACTTGAACGCCATGCCGCACCGCCAAGTTTTTTTTGGGCATAACTGGACAAAACCAATGTGAGGGCATAAATCAAGAGATAACAAATTCCAGTGGTAACATAACTTTCGGTTGCGATGACGGTTTCTGAAAACATTTTCAGACCTGCCCCCATAAGCTCGGGTACGGCAATAATGCTGAACAGAGCAGTGTCTTTGATCAGGATCGCTGTCTGCCCGATCAGGGGCGGTGTTACATTGGAGATGGCCTGCGGCAATACGATATAGAACAAGCTCTGAAGGGGGCTGAAACCGACAGATAGAGCTCCTTCTTTTTGTCCTTTCTCGACGGACAGTAAGCCGGCACGAATAATTTCACCCATATAAGGCGTTGTGTGAATCGTCAGGGCGATGATTGCCGTCTGTGTTTCATCAAAAAAATTGCCGAATGGCAGTAAAGCCGGAAGACCATAGTAAATCAGGTAAATTTGAATGAGAAGCGGCGTGGAGCGAATGGCCTGGATATAGCCGGCAGCTATCCGCCAGATAATACCAACAGATGACATTCGCATGAGCGCAATAAGGATACCAAAAAAGAATGACAAAACAAGACAGACAAAAGAAAGCCACAACGTGCTGAACATACCGTCAATGAAAACATTGAGATATTGTCCGACAATACGGAAGTTGTAGTAATCATATATCCAATACATGCTTTAACACCCATGATTTACTTGATGGTGATGGCGTCGTGAAAACTACATTTAGCCAGCGTTCCGTCATTCCCACCTACGTGAAAATGACGGAGGCGAAGACTTTTTACGAGTTTATCATTTGTGGTCAGCTTCCCAATCCAGAGAGTTCCACCAATAATCGACCAGTTGACCTAGACGGCCATCATGGCGGATCAAACGCATGTAATTGTTAAGCGAGTGCAAAAGGTGGATTGAATCAGGACGAACGGCAAAACCGAGTGGTTCCTTTGACAAGACGCCATCAAGAACGGCGATGTCCGGGTTCTGATTTGTAAATCCTGAAATGGTCGCTTTGTCAGAGACACCGGCATCAACGCGGCCGGCAACAAGAGCCTGTACTGTTTGAGAGGTACCACCGGCATATTCTTTAAGTTTTGCTTTCGGTAGAAACTTTTTGGCAACATCAGCGTAGGATGAAGCTTGTGTGGCACCAAGAGAAAGGCTAGCCTTATTGAGATCTTTCCAGCTCTTGAACCCTTTGCTTTTGAGGGCAAAGGCAATATTTTCAGCAAAGAAAACCGGCTCGGTGAAGATAATCTGCATGTGCCGTTTAGCCGTCGGTGTCATATCAGCGGCGATGATATCAGCCTTACCCGATGACAACGCAGGAATAAGCCCTTTCCAGTCATAATCTTGAATAACAAGCTCGACACCCATATCTTTTGCCATCATCTCCATTATATCAATAACGAGTCCGGTTCTTTTACCATTTTTATCAACAAAACTGACGGGGGGGCCTTGAGTTTGGACAGCAGCCACAAGCTTACCGGATTTGACAATCTTTTCCATCGTCGATTCCGCATAGGAGGTCGATGTCATAAATACCAGAGTCAGGGCTGCTAAGGCTAGTATTGTCATGCGTTTTAGTGAAGTCATTTTGTCTTCCTTTTGTTTATTAGTTAAAGAAAAAGACTCTGTGAGAAAATTGGATTTCATACCAACAGAGCCAACGAATAACTGGTGTCGAACAAATATTCTAAACAGTGTCTGGACAAAAAAAGGCAGTTTCCGTTCAGGCACTCAATAGCAAACGAACATAGCCATTTTACAGAATCTGGCTTAAGAAGTCGATCGTTCTCTTATTTTTAGGGTTATCAAAAAAATCATTTGGCTCGGATTCTTCAATAATCTGGCCTTCATCCATAAAAATAACACGATCAGCTGCTTCGCGAGCAAAGCCCATCTCATGTGTAACCACGGCCATCGTCATACCCTCTTTTGCAAGTTCCTTCATCAACTGAAGGACGCCGCCGACAATTTCAGGGTCAAGTGCCGAAGTCGCTTCATCAAACAGCATGATTTTCGGGTGCATTGCCAGGGATCGGGCAATAGCAACACGTTGTTGTTGACCTCCGGAAAGTTGACTTGGGTAATTATTCGCTTTTTCGGGAATACCTACTTTGTCGAGGAGTTTTTGCGCTACGTCTTCAGCTTCTTTTCGAGTTCGCTTCAAGACAACAGTTTGTGGCAGTACAATATTTTCCAGTGCAGTTTTGTGTCGAAACAGATTGAAGTGTTGGAATACCATGCCAACCTCTGAACGTAATTTATTCATATTGGTTTTTGCGTCAACAATATCGACACCATCAATAAAAATCCGCCCTTCGGTGACTGTTTCAAGGCCATTGAGTGCTCTAAGCAATGTGCTCTTGCCAGAGCCACTGGGGCCGATGATAACGACCACTTCGCCTCTATCAATATGGTTAGAGACATTTTTAAGTGCCTCTAGTGACCCAAATCGTTTTGTAACATTCTCGATACGGATTATCGGATCGTTCATAGTTACGATTTTCCTTATTAAATTGTCAATAACTGATAAACTCGTAAAAAGGTCACTCGAAGTCTACGCTTATCGGAAGCTTCAAATGGCTAACCGTCCACTGAAACAATAAGCAACAGGTCCAGTCATTAAAACTGAATTGTCAGCTTGAATATCAATATAAACGGACCCAGCCTGCATTTCAACGGTCATCGTTTTTGATTTTATCAATCCCAGGCTAAGGGCAGCATAAACCGCGACACATGCCCCGCTTCCACAGGCAGAAGTCAGTATTCCCGGCCGCTCATAGACTGCCAGCCGCATATTGTTTTCATCTATTATTTCTGCCACACCAACATTCACCTGTTCGGGGAACAGTGGATTTTCCTGAACAGGTGGGGCAACATTTTCCATATCGATGCCACTCAGTTCATCAACAAAAAATACGACATGGGGAGTACCGATATACAGGCCTACAGGATATTTTAGTGGGCCGTTCCTGATCGGGAGGCGATTCATGTCCTGTTCTTCAGCAAGTGGCATATCTCGCCAATCCATACTAATCTGACCCATATTGATGCTAACGGTCAGCCCCTCTTCACGGTGGCATTCAAGCATGCCAGAGGCGGTTTCAAGAATAATGTGATTGCTTTGGGTCTCTTCAAGAAGGAGATAAGCAACACAGCGTGCTGCGTTTCCACATGCTCCTACTTCGCGTCCATCTATATTAAGGATGCGCATAAAGGCATGTGCTTTTTTTTCAAGACCTCTTTTACTTGGAGGTTCAATAATCAGTAATTGTTCACCACCGACACCCACTTGAGCATCACAGATTTGTACAAGTTCATCGAGGTTTGGGCGGAAGGGTTCATCACGTCCATCGACAATGATGAAGTGATTACGCAGGCCGTGCATTTTTAGGAAAGAACGTCCGGAAACGGTTGTGCCAGGCCATGTTTTTTCCTTTACAATTTTATCGGGTGTTGGCAATCTATTCCCCTCCGGAAAAAACAATCTGTCCATCCTAGCTCATCCGCACCGCACTTGCAACCCCTGCACTTTTTTTGGCAGAGGTAACGGTGATGATCTTGTTAAAACTTAAAATTTTGGATGATTAGAAAAAATAGCGAATCCGTAATTCCAGCTTACTGCTGTTGAGTTTCTCTCCAAACTCTGTGAGCGAATTGCCTTCCAGGTAGGTGTAACGCAGACGAAATTCCCAGTTAGTCACGCCTGTATATGCAACTTCCGGGCTTAATGAGATACTTTCATCCCTGAGGTTGTAAATGGTTGTAATGCCAGGTGTAAGGTAGAGGATGTCAAAGGGATCTTTCTGGGTGATCCGGGCATAAAGGTAGTCCCGTCCGGGCTGTGGTCTCCCGTACCCCTGGAGGCTGAGTTCTCTGGCAGTATTTAACTGATCATTAAGGCCGGCAGTGGTAAATTGAGCGTTCCCTTCAGCGAGAAGTTGATAAAAATTGCCCATCTCTTCCTCGCTGTAGCCTGAACCATTGTGATAATATTCTACAATACTGGTAACATCACTTTCCGATAAATAGCGGATACCCAGGAGAGAAGACAGAGCAGATTCCTCTCCTCTGAGAAGAGAACCGTCTTCCTGCAGGGTGACCTGCTTCTGGTTTGGTATATAGGCCAGTTCACCGTGAATTTCAAAGTTGGTTGCCAGATTTTTGGAAAAATCAAATCCGAAACGCTCTGACTGGCTGTTTCCCAGAAGAATAAGAAAGTCAATATCGGTGTCTTTATAAAGCAGATAGAGTTTGGCAGCCAGGTCAACGTTATAGGTCTCACCAAAATCTTCATTGATGTGTTCTACGACCGGCAGGGCAACGGTGGTAAGAGCCACTGTCTGCAGATCACCTGTGAAACTTTTCACCAGATCAGCTTCAGCCGTAATAAAACCTTCCAGTGATTCTTCAGGATTATTGGGATCTTTTGTTCTGTTGAGGAAACCAACAGGGTTCCAGGCGTAGCCTTTCCCCCATTTATAGGATTTTTTCCCCAGGGAGATGGTTGCCAGAGGCGTTGGTCTCAGGCTGGCATATGCCTCAAAAACATCAGCCACATCATACCATCCCAGATCATCGTGGCTGGCAGATGCCTGTGCCAGCCAGTTGAAGGTCGAACTTTTTAAGTTGTAACTGCCATCAAATTGGAGGGTGCCGCTGTACTGATCAAGGCTGGAATCGGAATCATCAGCAGGATTGAGCTGTAAAAAAACGCTGTCTCTGTTGATTTTTGCATGGTTCCATTTGAGTTCCACATATCCGCCCCAGTCCAGAGGTTTTTTCTCAAACTCGTCAAGATTGAAGCTGAATTCCTCGTCAGCCCGGCAAGTGGAGAAGATAAAAACAGAGAACCAGGCAAGCAGCCCCAAAAAAGAGAAAAAAATACAACTCCTAGCGGAGCTCATCGACTTTGGAGAGATAGTTCAAGGTGAAAACTTCGTCAGCCAGTTCTTTTTTCTTGATTTTAGCGTAGATCATGACAGATTTATAGCCTTTGTACAGAGGGCTGTCCGTCTCAAGAACCGAAGGGCGTATTAAACCATCACCAAAGTCTTTTGGTTTTTTATAATAGAGGGTTTTGATAAGCATACCACTGGCCGCATAACACTCGATTGTGGTCGGTAAAACTGTTTTTTTATCCACTATCATCTTAAGCCTGTCATAGGCGATGGCAGTTGTTTTAGCCTTCAGGTCAAGGACGTAGCTGTCACCTTCTTCAGCAAGATTTTCGGCATTATATTCAGCACTGTAATCCAGGCGGAGGATATCCGAGTTGTTGAACACTCCACCAACAACCGACTGCAGGCTGGTTATTCGTATAGGTCTTCCCACGTTGGGTATATAGAGCCACATATTCTCTCCAATCCGGAGGGTGGCACGTCCCTTTTCACTTGCAGGTGACAGGAAGAGGGCAGCCATTTTGTCCTGTCCCTTTTTTACCGAGTAGAGAACAAACTCCTTTTTACTGCCGTCGGGCTCAACATTAATGAGTTTCCTGTACATCTCGTAGGCATCCGGCTGCAGGTTTCTATCTACCTGTTTGAGAATTTCACTGCCATCGGCGGCTGCGGCCTGCGTAGAATTCAGGCAGGTGAATGAAAATGCCATAAGAATTGATAGCATTGCAATCGCATTTTTTCGTAACTGTAATAACATGGGAAAGGCTCCTTTTAGTTCGTGTTATACATGCCGCAGAGCGGTATTCGGATCCATCCTGGCCGCCTTATATGCCGGCTGCAGGCTGGCTATCACCGCAATTATAATGACGATAAAAACCACAGTCACCACATCACCAGTACCAATTGTCGGAGAAAGAAGTAGTCCTGTCTGCCTGCCGAAATCAAAACTGATCTGGGAACCGTTCATGACCATGATAGCAACAAGACTGACGACTGTGCCGATTGCTGTTCCAAGAACCCCCAGTAAAAATCCTTCAGTGATGAAAAGGCTCATGATCTTTCCGGGAGAAGTGCCAATGGCAGCAATAGTACCGATTTCGTTTATTCGTTCATAAACTGCCATAACCATTACGTTCATAATGGAGACCAGTACGATGGCCACCAGCATGATCTTGATAAAAAGGGTCATTAAATCGATCATTTTTGCAATATTAAAAAACGGGGACAGCTTCTCCCAGGTGTGCACCTCAAAAACCGGTTTTCCGGCCTTGTTTTTCATTGGCTCCAACTCAGCCTTTAAACGGGCAAAGACTGCAGGCAGCTGCTCTATATTTTTCAAGCGTATGGCAAATTCACTTACCTCTGCATTATTTATACGCAGCAAGGCCTTTGCGTCCTCGAGGTGGATCATGCCATCTCTCCCCCCGGGGCCGGATATTCCTTCAAGGATGCCTCTGACCATAAAAGTCTGTCCGTTAACTGATCCGTCCTTGTTATTGGCAACAAGCACGATACTGTCTCCAACTTTGACCTTCATTCCCTTGGCAATAAGCTCAGGAACCAGGATTTCACCTTTTTTCAAAAGACCTTCTTTTTTTCCGTCAATAATCCGGGCCGCAAGCAACGGGGCAGTGCTCAGTTCCTGGTCGGGCAGTACACTGTTTAAACGAATATTTGTTGTTTCTGTAAAATTTGAAAACATGGCGCCAAGCTTTATGCGCATGGAATATGCCTCAATTGCTTTCTCCTCGGCAAGGATCTGTTCTATTTTTTTGAGCTGTTTTCCAGTTATATTCCGGTTGAGCGGCAGGCTGTCTATGGATGCCAGATAGCCTTTTTTATGGATCTGCAAGTGGCCAAGCATGGAGTCGGTTATCTGGCCGATCATCATGGCCTTAAACGAACCGGATATGGAGATAAAGAGAAGAACAGCGACAACACCAAGGGTTATGAGCATGGAGGTGAGAATGGTACGACGTTGGTACCGCTGCAGGTTGCGTGTTGCAAGTTTTATAATATTAAGCATTGCCTCCTCCCTGATTATCATTGGTTGAGGAAAATTTACCATCTTCCAGAGTGAAGGTTATCTCAACATTCTTGACTATTCTTGGATCATGGGTTGAAAAAACAAAGGTAGTCTGGAAATCATCCCGCATCTGTTTCATCAAGTCGATGATACGGTTTGCTGTCTCCCGGTCCAGGTTGGCGGTGGGTTCGTCTGCAAGTACGAGCTTTGCATTTGTGACCAGAGCCCGAGCCACGGCTACCCGCTGTTTCTGGCCGCCTGAGATTTGATTTGGTCTTTTGTTTGCCTGGTCCGTCATACCCACAGCATCAAGGAGGTCAAAAACTCGTTTTTTTCTTTTTTCCTTGGTCCAGTTCTGTACCATCAGCAGCGGATATTCCACATTCTCGAAAACACTCAGGACGGGTATGAGATTGAAATCCTGAAAGACAAAACCTATATTTTCACCGCGAAAAAGAGCTGCCTCCCTGCGGCTTAAATTGGTAATTTCCCGGCCTGCCACTTGCAGAGTTCCCCTGGTAGGAGGATCAAGGCAGCCTATCATATTGAGCAGGGTGGATTTGCCGCTTCCCGAGGGTCCGATAAAGGAGACAAATGAAGCGGGCTCAATGGTGAATTCAACACCCTGTATGGCGTTTACGGTAATATCTCCGGAAACATATGTTTTTTCGAGCTGTCTGGCCACAACTACTGACATAGTTATTCCCCTTGCTATAAATTATGATGGCGTCGTAAAAACTCTTCATCTTCTTCGTCATTGCAAAGTAAATGTCATTGCGACGTACTTAAGTACGCCTCACTCCATTAAATTTGCATTCCTCGAATATGAAGTTTTTTACTTAGCCACCTAAGCTTTTACTTTTTACGAGATTGTCACAGTTAAAATAGAACATTTTTTTGTTTGATTGCGGCGAGACTATAATCATTAGATCTTTATCGCGCATCGGGGCAATTTAATTATTTTATTTAATTG
>DAOVUU010000350.1 GCA_030632405.1 Desulfobulbaceae bacterium
AACTAATCATCGGATCAGATAATAGAATCCGTGAATTTGCCTCTATACATCGGGGAACAATTGGCGGTAATCTGAAGACCGTTATTGGAGATCACAATCTATTGATGGCTTACACTCATGTTGCCCATGATTGTATTATTGGGGACCATGTTATCCTGGCTAATGTAGCAACTCTTGCCGGGCATGTTGAGGTCGGTGACAGAGCGTCTATCGGGGGCCTTGTCGCTATTCATCAGTTTTGCCGTATCGGGACCTACAGTTATATTGGCGGAGTATCAGGTATCAGCCTTGATGTGCCGCCATATATTATTCTTGCCGGAACCCGTAATCGTACCCGTATTTCTGGGATAAACAAGATTGGCTTGAGGAGAAATGGCTTCAGCCGGGAGACTATCAGGAATTTGGATATGGCATTTAAAATTATCTTCAGATCACCCAATCTTCTTATGAAAGATGCCATCGGTATCGCCAAAAAAGAGATACCGGACTGCCAGGAAGTTGGTAACCTTGTCAGGTTTTTTGAGGAATCCAAGCGTGGTGTGGTGAAGCAGACTATCATGGATTGAGCTGTTGAGAGAGGAAAGTCAGTGGTTTTAGGGAAAATAGGGATTATTGCCGGAAGTGGGCAGTTTCCTCTTCTTTTTATAGAAGCAGCCCATAAGATTGGTAAATATGTGGCTGTTGTTGCTCATAGAGGAGAAACCGGTGAGGAAGTGGTTCAGGCCGCCGATTCTGCTACCTGGGTTAAACTTGGGCAGCTGGGCAAGGTAATTAACTTTTTCAAGAAAGAGGGCATTCATGAAATTGTTTTCCTGGGCCCGATAACCAAGACGAAGATTTTCCGTGATCTTTTCCCTGATCTCAAGGGACTTTTGCTCTGGAATAAAATCGACAAAAAGCAGGATGATGCAATTTTAAGGGCGATTGCAACAGCTCTTGCGGAGGAGGGGATTAATGTTCTCGAATCCACAATCTATCTGCAGCACCTGCTTTTCCCGGCCGGTGTACTTACTAAGACAAAGCCTACTAAAGCACAGATTAAGGATATAGAATTCGGCTGGAGGAATGCAAGGGCAATAGGGGAACTTGATATCGGGCAATGTGTAGTTGTGAGGGACTGTGCAGTGGTTGCTGTTGAAGCAATGGAGGGGACTGACGCTACAATTCTGCGGGGCGGAGAGCTGGCAAAGGAAAAAGCGGTTGTCGTAAAAGTGAGAAAACCTGGACAGGATTTTCGTTTTGATCTCCCTGCCACCGGTGTCACTACTCTTGAAACATTGAAAAAAGTTAAAGGAGCAGTACTTGCTGTTGAGGCCGGTGAATCCATTCTCTTTGACAGGGAGAAGATGATTGATGAGGCTAATAAATCTGGTATAGTAGTGGTGGGTGTTACTGAATTTGAGGACGGATCACTTCAGATCTAAATGTATTATCCTAAGCATCCCACCAGCCTGATTTCTTAAGCAAACAACCGCAAACTTCAGATAAGAGATACTATGCAGGCAATGATTCTTGCCGCCGGAGTCGGGACCAGGCTTCTGCCGCACACCTTGATTCGGCCCAAACCTCTTTTTCCTATTTTAAATCAACCGCTCCTGCTTCTCACTATAAAGAGACTGCAACGACTGGGTTTTGATCATATAATGGTGAACTGCCATTATATGCGGGGGCAGATTGTCGCTGCCATTGGAAGAATATCAGGAGTGGTTGTACTGGAGGAGGAAACCATCCTCGGCACCGGTGGTGGTCTGAGAGCAGCTTTCAAATATATGAAGGATGAACCCCTTCTGGTGACAAACGGAGACATTTATCATACGGTTCAACTCGATGAATTCTATCGCCATCACGTTGCAGAAAAGGCACCGGTTACCCTGGCAATGCACAATTACACCCGTTTTAACAGTGTTACGGTCAAGGATGGGAAAATAACCGGTTTTGACAACAGAGATGAGTACAGCCAACTTGCGTTTACCGGGATTCATATGATAAATCCGGAAATTTTGATTAATATTGAACCAGACAGTTACTCCTGCATAATAGATTATTACAGAAAACTTCTTAACGATGGAGTAGATATTTCCTGCTATCGGGCGGAAGACTGTTTTTGGACTGATATGGGTACTCCCGATGATTACCTTAATCTTCATCAGGGGCTTTTGAAAAATGATATCCCCTGCTGGCTGGAGGTCAAAACTGTTCGAAAACCATTTTGTATAGATTTGAAGGCTAAGTTACCGGCAAATGTAGAACTTGCCAACTGGGTCTGCATTGGTGATGCACATATAGAGGATGGCAGCCATCTTGAAAGAGTCGTTGTCTGGGACGATGTACACATTCCAGCGGGCAGTCGACTGGTAGATGTAATTGCATCCGGACAAGGCGACCAATAGAATATAATTGTTTTAGATCCGATGGACTCCCCCTTATCTCCTCATTTAAAAAAAAAGGCTCAAACCCTTCTGGTAAATTCCGCTCTGCTCAAAAGAGATGAGGCTGAAACAGCCTTGCAGACTGTCACCTGTGGCCAGTTGCATGGTGACGGTTCAAATAGACAGTTTTTTCGTATTAACTCTCTGAGAGAGTCTGTCTGTATATTGGTGATACCGGCCGGAGAGGGTGAAGGAGATATTGCAGAGGCGCGTTCTGCATGGCAGATAGGCAGCCATCTAAGCGCCTGCAATGTTCCTCTGCCAGAAATTTATGCGTGGGACAGGGAAACAGGGATTTTGCTCTTTGAAGACCTTGGCGATATGCGTTTGCATGATCTGCTTGTGGCCGGGGGAACCACTTCCTGGAAAAAAGACGGTCATTTGCTGACCCTGTATTTTCAGGTGATAAAAGAGCTTGCCCATATGCAATGTGCCGGAGCGGTCGGTTTTGATGAGAACTGGTGCTGGGAAAGTTCGAGATACGATCAGCAACTGATGCTGGAGAGGGAATCCGGTTATTTTTTACAGGCATTCTGGCAGGGATTATTGGGAAAACAGACAGTTCAAGGTGTTATAGAGGAACTCAAAGATATTGCGCAAAGGGCTTCGGCGGCCGGGACAGACTATTTTCTGCACAGAGATTTTCAGTGCCGCAATATCATGGTCAAGAATGGCCGTGTCAGGTTTATCGATTTTCAAGGAGGACGAATGGGGCCTCTGGGGTATGATCTGGCCTCTCTACTCATTGACCCTTATGCAGGGCTGTCCCTCACTGTACAGGGAGAGCTTTTGGATTATTATCTCGCCAGTTTGAGAAAACATCTCACGATTGATGAAAAATTGTTTATTGACCATTATAATCTCCTTGCATTTCAGAGGAATATGCAGATAGTTGGGGCATTTTCCTTTCTTTATACAATACGTAAAAAGGATTTCTTTGCGGATTACATTCGTCCGGCTGTCTGTAGTCTGGCGGGACGAATGCAGGAACCACAGTTCAGGCAATATCCGATAATTAGTAATATGGTAAGGCAGGGATTGGAACTTTTACCGGAGTAGTGGAATTGATTCAAGGAGGCCTTAAGAGGATTCAGAAAGATGACGAGCAAGAACTGTCCCATCGTAGCGTTAATAGGGCGACCCAATGTTGGAAAATCAACATTGTTTAATAGAATTACCAAATCACGAAAAGCTCTGGTGGATCCTACTCCAGGAGTCACCAGAGATCGGCATTAT
>DAOVUU010000361.1 GCA_030632405.1 Desulfobulbaceae bacterium
AACCGGCTGCTTGTGTGTGAACTATTGCTGTTTAAATTACAGGGTAGCCTGCAGTGATTCAGATCTGGTGAGCCGGAAGAATCGGGACTCATTTTAAAATTCAGAGTTATTACAATATATAAAGTATGCCGAAAACAGACAATAAACATAATGTCTCTCAACCGGAGGCAGAAGAAGGAACGACATTTTATCGGGTACAATTTAGGAAAGGAGGACAACTCTCTACCGCCTCTTCAAAGATTTCAAATCTGACTTTTGGTACAGTGGTGATAGTGAAAACAGACCATGGGCCGGAACCTGCAGAAATAGCAAGGAATGCACCAATGCATGGCCGTCGGGGGGAAGAGCGACGAGCAACTTTTGAAATTAATCGGCGGGCAAGTGGTGAGGAGCAGGAAAAATATAAGAACCTTGTCTCCTATGAAGAGCAGGCAGTTTCTCTCTGTCACTCCCTCATAAAGACCCACCAGCTGAGTATGCAACTCGTCAGGGTCGAGCGTTTTTTTAATGGCAGTAAAATGATCTTTTATTTTACTGCGGATAACAGGGTTGATTTCAGAGCACTCGTCAAGGACCTCGTTCAGGAATTTCGAACCCGTGTTGAGATGCGGCAGGTCGGTGTGCGTCATGAAACAAAAATGTTAGGAGGGATGGGGACCTGTGGCCGTGAATTGTGTTGTTCTTCCTTTATTAAGAAATTTGATTCTGTCTCCATTAAAATGGCCAAAGAACAAGATCTGCCCCTGAATCCATCAAAAATTTCGGGTGTCTGTAATCGTCTTCTCTGCTGTCTGACCTATGAATACGAAACTTATAAGAGACAGAGAAAAGGTATGGCGAGGGTGGGGAAACAGATTCGTATAGGGGATACTCAGTACCGTGTAAAGCGGCAAAATCCTCTGCAGGAATCGATACTTGTTGAAAATGATGCGGGAGAGGAGGTTGTTCTGGAAAAAGATCAGTGGAAAAGGGCTCAGAGTGTGGGGAAAAAAAATTCGACAAAGAAAAAAGAGAGGAAAAAAGAAGAGTAATTCATGACAACCTATATTACGACACCCATTTATTACGTGAATGCCCAGCCTCATCTGGGGCATGCTTATACGACAATTGTAGCTGACACTTACAGCCGTTTCAGGAGGCTGTGCGGCGAAGATGTAAGGTTTCAAACGGGAACAGACGAGCATGGTGATAAAATAGTTGAGGCAGCTGAAAAAGAAAATGTTCCTCCCAGAGAATATGTCGATAGAATCAGTGCAATGTTCCGGGAGACCTGGCCGCTGCTGGAAGTGGTGCCGGATAATTTTATCCGTACAACAGAGGCGGAGCATGTCGCCACAGTGCGAGATATACTGCAGAAGGTATATGACAACGGAGACATCTATTTTGACGAATATACCGGGCTTTATTGCCGGGGCTGCGAGCGGTTCCTGACGGAAAAAGAGCTTGTGGACGGAAACTGTCCGGATCATCAGATACCTCCACAGGAGATAGCTGAACAGAACTATTTTTTTCGTATGTCCAGCTACCAGCAGCAGCTTATCGATCACATCAAAAGTAACCCGGATTTCATAACTCCTGAGCGATATCGTAATGAAGTGCTTTCCTTTCTCAGTGAACCGTTGGAGGATCTTTGTATTTCCCGGCCAAAGTCCAGATTGACATGGGGAATAGAGCTGCCTTTTGACGAGACTTTCGTTACCTATGTCTGGTTTGATGCCCTGATCAACTATCTGACCGGGCTCGGTTATCCGGGCGGTGAGGATTATACCACCTTCTGGCCTTTCTCCGAGCACGTTATTGCAAAAGACATCCTGAAACCCCACGCCATCTATTGGCCGACGATGCTGATGTCCATGGGTGTCCCTCTGTTTAAAAAACTGCATGTACATGGGTACTGGAATGTTGACGATACCAAAATGTCAAAATCCATAGGCAATGTCGTGCGGCCAAGACAGCTGGTAGATGAATATGGAATAGATACGTTGAGGTATTTTATTCTGCGGGAGATGTCTTTTGGCCTTGATTCTTCTTTCAGCTCGAAGGCAATAGTAGCCCGGCAGAATGCTGATCTGGCCAATGATCTGGGGAATCTCTACAGCAGAACCATGGCGATGGTGCAGAAGTATCGCGATGGAGAGGTTACCGCACCAGGCCAGCCTGGGGCGGCAGATGTGGCCTTTCGGGATGCTGTTGAGACGATGATTCTCAGTTACCGTGAGGCAATGGGTGCATTTCATTTCCATCGTGCTCTTCAGGCAGTCTGGGATGTCATCAGCATGGCGAATAAATATATTGTTGTTAATGAGCCATGGGCTTTGGCGAAGGATTCACAGAAGGCAGAGCTGCTTGATTCTGTACTCTATAATTTGCTCGAATGTTTGAGGATAGTCTCCCTGGTTTTACAACCGGTGATGCCGATTGCCTCCGGCAGGATGGCAATGGGCCTGGGGCTTGAAGGGGAAAGTGAGGCAACACGCTTTCTTGATGCCGGAGGGAATTGGGGAGTGCTTGTGCCTGGGTCCAGAGTGAAACCTGAGGGTCCACTGTTTCCACGACTGGAGAGCAGAAAAAAAGATGACGGGAAGAAAGAAAAACCTCACAGTAAGAAGGTAAAACAGGTTCTGCAGAGCGAAGAGGGGCTTATTGCTATGGATGCTTTTCAAAAACTCGATCTCAGAGTGGCTGAGATCATTGCAGCCAGGCCTGTTAAGAAGTCAAAAAAACTTTTGAAGTTGACTGTCAGGGCCCCTGAAGAGAGAACAATTGTCTCCGGCATTGCGGAATATTACCAGCCTTCTGATCTGGTTGGACAACAGGTGATAATTGTAGCTAATCTCAAGCCTGTAAAGCTTATGGGTGTGACTTCACAGGGGATGGTGCTGACTGCAAGAGAAGAAATTGACGGCGAGGAACGTCTTGTCCTTTCGACTGTGAGTGATATTGTTGCTGTTGGGAGCCGGATTAATTGACGCAACTTTCGATAAACGGGTTTAGTACCTTATTGCTGAAACCATGTCATAAAAAAAGAAAATTAAATTGCGTATTATCCCGTTTTCACGGAAGTAAAAGAAAAGCTGAACACCGAACACCGAACATTCAACATCGAACACCGAATGTGGTGCCAGGATCACAACCTGTCGAGATAACAGCTTTAAAAAATTTTCAATCCCCCCCATATGTAATTGGTATCATCCATTTGCAGCGTAGTGCTTGTTTTTTCATTCGATGTTCGGTGTTCGGTGTTGAATGTTCAGTGTTCAAAAATATGAACAGTGAATGGTGAAGTTCTTAGTAGTGTTTTGGGTTGTGGGCATCGCCCGCATTAGATATAAGGTGACCATAATACCCTCTTGAGGGGGGGGGGACAGGGCACTAAAGGAGAAATGCTCTATGTTCGTTGTTAAC
>DAOVUU010000227.1 GCA_030632405.1 Desulfobulbaceae bacterium
AAAAAATCGATTTTATCTGGAATTCACAGATCACCTCTATCGAGGGCGAAACCGGTGTTGAACGCCTCAACCTCATCGCCAAAGACGGGTCAACCTCAACCCTGGATGTGGAAGGTATATTTATCCTTATAGGTGTCACTCCAAACAACAGTGTTCTGCCGCTCGATATCCTGAAGGCCAGTAACGGGGGGTTTATCCCTGTGGACATAGAAACACGCACCGCTGTGCCCGGAGTAATGGCTGCAGGTGATATTTGCGACAAAGGTGTTCGTCAAATTGTTAATGCGGCCGGGGAAGGTGCTGTCGCCGTTCTTTCCGCCGAAAATTATATCCAGGGCACATAATAAATAAACAATGTTTGGGTTTTACTATGCGGAATTTTAAAATATTGCCACTCCTTATTCTGCTTGTTTTACTGAGCAGCTGCAGTCAACTTAAATCGACCTTCAACTTCACCTCCTCGGATCCGATCGAGGAGGAATTGCCTGCAAAAAACCTCGCTATCAAAGGTATGGACGACTATAACGTCGGAAAATATTTCACAGCAATCGAGTTCTTTGAAGAAATTCTAAACCGGTATCCGTTCAGCCCTGAAGCGACTCTGGCCGAACTGAAGGCGGCAGACTGCAGTTATCACCTTGGGCGATACCAGGAAGCATTGATGCTCTACGAAGAATTTGAAAACCACCATCCCACCAACGAATCCATTCCCTACGTGATGTTTCAAAAGGCGATGTGTCACTATAAGCGGATAGACAGAATAGACAGGGATACCTCGGGTGCACTCCATGCAATCCAGCTCTTTAAGCAGTTACTGAAAGCATATCCCGCATCACCGTATACTAACGAGGCCCGGGCCCGCATCGCTTCAGCGACTGAATTTTTAGCAAATCATGAGTTTTTTGTTGCCAAATACTATGTGCGGACTGCGAAATACAGCGAGGCGGTAATTCGATTGAAATACATGCTGGCAATGTATCCAAACACAGAGATTAAAGATCAGGCCAGAGAACTTTTGACACAGCTTGAGGCGGGTAATCCCCCAAGATCACGCCTGACATCCTGGTTTCCAAAAGTAAGCCTGCCGGACTGGTCGTTTTTTAAGGAGAAAGATGAGGTGGATAGTGCAGCGGAGGAGTTCAAGCACTAAAAGCGTTAAACCATAAATTTTTCAGAAAGTATCCAGTCATCACCAAGAGATACCTCCATTGCTCTAACCGGGCATAACGGTACACAAAGGCTGCACCCCGTGCATTTTTCTGCGTCGAATACAACTGACATTTCCGGGCGCTTAATATAAAGAGCACCGGATGAACATACCGCTGTGCATGCCCCACACTGGAAACATTTTTCGTCATCACGGCCAATACGCGCGGCTAACCGTTCGATTTTTATTCCCATTTTACGGAGGTAATCAAGTCCGGCTTTCACGTTACTCTTACTTTTGCCCTTCAGCTCGATAATCATCACCCCTTCCCGCTGAAGAAGGATATCGGCTTTCAGAATGTTAAATTCGATATCATATTCTTTAACCAGGCGGTAAACAAAGGGCTGATCGGATCTATCACTTGGAAAACGGAGTAAATATATCTGTGTAAACACGCTGACCTCTAGCTGTAGGATGGTTGAACATAGCTTTTAGCTTTTAGCAATTAACAGCTAATCGCGCACTGCTAATTGTACAAATCGAAAAACAAAACCACTCAGAAAACTTTTATTTCCCGATGCAGATATTCCATTACTTACTTTCAGGTGAACCTTTTAGCAAGATAACTCTTAAAGAAATGTGACTTTTTCAGTAAGGTCCGGCTTTGTTTTGCCTCTGCCTTTGTGAAATCTAAAAATAAATTATCAATATGGACTTACACACTTTATCTACGATCCTTACCGACCTCAGGGATGGCAAATCTTCACTTGAGGAGAGCCTCAAAAAACTTCAGCATTTTCCTTCTGAAACTCTATCAGAAGCCTGCGTCGACCATCACAGGTCGTTGCGTACCGGCATGCCCGAAGTTATCTACGGTGCTTCAAAAACCTCAGAGCAGATCGTTTCCATTGCATCATCTCTGCTCAAACAGGGGGGACCGCTACTTGCGACCCGGGTTGATTCTGCAAAAGCCGCATCGGTCACATATTCACTCCCACAGCTCATTTACCATGAAGACGCCAAAATACTTACCTGTAATGCAAAACCGGAATCTCAGCACAATTATAGAGGCTACACGCTGATTATCTGCGCTGGAACGTCTGATATTCCGGTCGCAGAAGAGGCAAGAATAACGCTGGCAACACTTGGCCATCCGGTGCAAAAACTCTACGATGCCGGAGTTGCAGGTTTGCATAGGCTGCTCGATAAACACTCACTTATAACCGGTGCTGCGGTTATTATAGTGATTGCCGGTATGGAGGGAGCGTTGCCAAGTGTTGTTGGAGGTCTGGTGGGCTGCCCGGTAATCGGCGTACCAACCTCCGTCGGCTACGGTGCCAGTTTTGGAGGTATCGCGGCTCTGCTGGGGATGCTCAACAGCTGTGCACCTGGACTTGCAGTGGTCAATATCGACAACGGCTTTGGTGCTGCATGTATGGCCGAAGCAATAAACAAAGCATGATGGCGTCGTAAAAACTCTTCATCTGCTTCGTTGCTGCAAATATTCTATCATCACGACGTACCCTAGTACGCCGAAATAATAGAATATTTGCGCGCCTCGCATGTGAAGTTTTTTACTTAGCCATTGGGAATTTCAGGTTTTTACGAGTTTAAACAAAGCATGATGGCGTCGTAAAAACTCTTCATCCGGAGTCTTGCAGGATCACTTACCTGCTTCATTACAGCATTTTTTTACAAATAACCTGAGCTGAGTCTTGCAAGATTCAGTCATTGCGTTATAATCGCTGAGTTTGGCATATAAAGAATTTCAAAGGCACTCAATTGAACCTTCAGGGATATCAATGAACACAACACTTAAATTAAAACTCGTTTTTCTTGCGTCACTCATCTTCATTGCAATTGTTACGATTGTTCCTTCATTTTATTCCGAGACTCCAGGTTGGTGGAAGACCTATATGGCTCCCGAAGGACTGCGGCTCGGCCTTGACCTTCAGGGCGGCATGCATCTTGTGCTCAAGGTCAATTTAGAAAAAGCTGAAGAAAATGCTTTGGAATTTGCCGCAACCGACCTCAAAGACAGCCTTGCGGAACAGTCGATCAGTGCGGTCAGGACCACTTCGTCATCAGCTGATACCATTATCTTCACACTGCCAAATACAAGCGCCGTTGACCAGGTGAGAGAAATTGCCACCGAGGATTTTCCCGATATAACCACCCGTATTGAAACCAAAGAGGGAAGTTTTCCTCGTATTTTTCTGACTCTTAAGCAGGAAAAAAAAGATTATATAAAAGTCCATGCGGTAGAACAGTCACTTGAAATTCTGCGTAACAGAATTGACCAGTTTGGTGTTGCCGAACCTGTCATAATCAGGCAGGGTGACAATGAAATAGTCATCCAGCTTCCCGGTGTAAAGGATCCCAAACGAGCACTCAAACTCCTCGGCGATACTGCCCAGCTTGAATTCAAACTTGTGGCCGATAGCGCCGGCATTAACCTGGTACAGTTAATTAATGAAGCCCGCAGTTCAGGCCAATGGGGTGATGGAGAAGCCATCAGTAAACTGAACCGGGCTCTGCAGAGCAGACTCCCGGAGAATACCTCAATTCATTTTGAGAAAAATATTGACCAGAAAACTGGTAGAGAGAGCCTGACTCCTCTCCTTATTGAAAACAAAATCCTCATGTCAGGAGACATGATTAAAGATGCCCAGGTAAGAATCGGCGGCAGCTTTAACGAACCCTACGTCAGCCTCGACATGACCGGGCGTGGCGGCAAGGTTTTCGCTACCATTACGGAAAAAAACGTAGGGAGACGGATGGCTATCGTTCTGGACGAGATTGTCAGGTCTGCCCCGGTTATCCGTGAACGTATCCTCGGTGGTTCTGCACAGATTTCCGGCAGCTTTACCCATGAAGACGCGGCCGACCTCGCCATTGTCCTCAGAGTAGGTGCCCTCCCCGCCCCGGTAGATATTATCCAGAACATGACGGTGGGTGCAAGCCTTGGTCAAGACTCTATAAACAAGGGTCTCACCTCGGGTATTTTTGGTGCTATACTGGTTCTCAGCTTCATGATTATCTACTACCGGACATCGGGTATAATTGCCAACAGTGCTCTGATCCTGAATATTCTGTTTCTCTTCACCGGTCTGGCGATTCTCAATGCGACACTGACCCTCCCCGGTATCGCGGGTATTGTCCTTTCCATCGGAATGGCGGTTGACGCAAACGTTCTTATTTTTGAACGGATGCGGGAGGAATACGCCCTCGGAAAATCGGTGAGGTCAAGCGTTGACAGCGGCTTTGGCAAAGCATTTTTGACAATTATCGATTCCCAGGTAACAACCTTAATTACAGCTCTGGCTCTTTTCATGTTCGGTACCGGACCAATTAAGGGTTTTGCCATTACCCTCTCTTTGGGTATTATTTTTAACCTGTTCGCATCTCTTTTTTATGCCCGTACAATCTTCGACGCTGTTAATGCAATAAAGCCTCTGAAGAAGCTATCTTTCCTCCAGTTTACCAAACAACCGAATCTTGACTATCTGAAACTGAAAAATATCACCTACGGTATATCCGCCATTTTTATTACTATCGGCATCATTGCCTTTATCCAGGTAGCCAGGGGAAAGGCAAATATGGGCGTCGATTTCTCCGGCGGATCCCTTCTCCAGTATAAGGCCAGCCAGGATTTCACAATGGCCGAGATTCGAGAGGTTTTTGCCCAAAATGGGATGAAAGATGTCAATCTGCAAGAGGTTGAAGGTGAGCACCGCCTTATAATTAAGATTAAAAAATCTGAAGCGGTGGTTGCCAATCTCAATGAAACAGTCGATGAGATTCTCTCCGCAAACCTCGCTGACAAACAGTTTGTTCTGGAAAGCCAGTCCGAAATTGGTTCTTCAGTCAGTTCTGTCCTCAGAAATAAGGCCATCCAGGCCATTATTATTTCTCTTGCCGGAGTTATTGTCTACCTTGCCCTGAGATTCGATATTCGTTTTGGCCTTGCTGCAGCCATTGCAACCTTCCACGATGTCCTCGTGGTACTCGGTATCTGCTGGCTGATGAATGT
>DAOVUU010000291.1 GCA_030632405.1 Desulfobulbaceae bacterium
GCAGGGTTTTGGGATGTTGGCAGTGCCACCGATGACCTGGATCTTGATTTTTACCAGGGTGCCGGGGTAGGGGTGCGGTTCCGCCTGCCTTTTGGCCAGGTACGATTAGATGTTGCTTCGGCAATCACAGAAGATGGCCAGCCGTTTCGCCTGCATTTGACGGTTGGAGCGGATTTATAATGAGAATAATATTGAGTCTGACCCTGGCTGTTGTTCTGCTGATTGCCGGTTTCGCCGGAAGTATTTTTTACACGGAAACAGGTCTTCTCCTGATTAAGATGGCAGCGAACAATATTGGCAGTCCTTTTATTTCAATAGGAAGTGTTAAAGGTAAACTGTCAGATAACTGGTCCCTGCATAATCTGGAACTTGATATTCCCGGTGTGGCAGTCAGTGTTGTAAGGGTTGATTGCCGTCTGCGTCCCGAAAAACTTCTTGCAGGAGAGCTAGGAATTGTCGACTTGAGTGTCAAAGAGGCTCAGGTGATGCTCAGAGACAGGGCGGAGGCCAGTTCCCCGGATTCACCTGTTCTTTTACCCGAACTCTTTATCCCCTTTGGTTTTGCAATTGAGAATGTAAAAGTTGAGGGCCTCAGCATAGTTGAAGAGGGTGGCGGGGAAATTATCCTGATTGAGAAGGGTGGTTTTCATCTGAGCGGAAAAAATCATCATCTCAGTCTCAGGGATTTCTACATAAAAGGGGCAGATTTTGATCTGACGCTGCACGGCTCTCTTGATTTCAACCAGGACTGGAATATTGATCTCCTTGGCGGATACCGGTTTTCCGGATTGGAATTTGAAAATCTCTCCGGCACTTTTTCCTTAAACGGGCCTCTTGACAATCCCTTAGTTCAGCTTGGGCTGCATCAACCGGCTGCAATTCGTGTGGCTGGTTCAATTACACATTTGCTTGACAATCCAGTGTTGAAAGCGACGGTCACCGGCAATGAAGTCAACCTCTCCAGGATCTGTCAATTATGGCCGGAGATAATTCTGAGCACCGCTGAGATTCATCTTTCCGGCAGTATGGATGGGTATCATGCTGACCTTTCGGCTGAAGTGGACTGGGGAGATTTGAATAATATTCAGATTGCAGGCAGCATGAGTTCCAATTGGCAGGGTATCGATTTTCATACCCTTTCACTTACGGGAGAAGATGGCACAGTTACTGCTGATGATAGTTGGATTTCCTGGACCGATACGTTTAGATGGGGTGGGCGGTTCTACTTTAAGAATTTCGATCCTGGAATGTTTACTGAGGAGATTCCTGGAAAGATTGACGCAGAACTGAGCAGCCAGGGAAAGGTCTTGGAAAATGGTGTCGAAGCCTCTTTTGAAATTTTCAGACTGGAAGGAATAGTGCGCCAGCAGCAGCTATCCGTACTGGGCAGTGTTCTTCTGACGGAAAATGAGGTGTCTACCGATGGCCTTAAGTTGAAAAGTGGTGAGTTTCAGGGAAGTGCGTATATTCAGCGGGGCAGTTTTTCATGGGCTGACACTCCCCGCTGGTCCGGCGATATCTCTTTTGATGAGTTTGATCCCTCCGTTTTTTACCCTGAACTGCCCGGCCTCATCAGCGGACGGCTGGTGGGAGAAGGTCAACTGGTTGATCAGAATCCGGAGGGGTCTCTCATAATCCAGAACCTGTCAGGGGAGCTGAGGGGCCAACCACTTAACGGGGAAGGTAATATTGAGTTCAGGGAAGGCAGGCTGAAGACCAGCGGGATAACTGTGCAGCATGGGAGTTCAAAAATAGAGATAAACGGTACAGCCGGAGAACAGCTTTCTCTGGATGTTACTCTTTTGTCTCCTGATATCAGCCAGCTCGTACCCATGGCGGGCGGGTCGCTTTCTATCGAAGGACGGTTGGCTGGAACCCAGCAGAACCCAGCCCTGCACGCAACTCTGTTTGCAGAGGATCTGGAATATGACGGACACAGTATCAGCACCCTGAAGGGTGATTTTCATGGTCAGGTCTCGGGGGAGGGGATGTTCAGCGGTTCTCTGCAGGGTAAAGGAATTACCGTATCCGGGGTAGTTTTGTCCAGAGGGCATATCGAGATATCAGGATCACCCGTAGAACATGAAATGTCGATCCAGGCTTCATCCGAATATGGCGGACTGGAGATGCAGGCCAGGGGAGGGTATAGTGATAAACAGTGGGCTGGGAGTCTTCAGGAGATTAGACTGTTCCCAGGCGACTATGGAGTTTGGGAACAGACAGGTTCAGCCTCCCTGGTTGCAGGTGTTGACAGAGTTAAACTTGCAGATCTCTGTTTGACCGAGAATGACGCGGAATTTTGCCTGGATGGTAATTTGAATATGGGTAAAGAGGATATTTACTGGCAGATAAAGAGCTCTCTTGCAGGCGGAGATCTCGCTTTGCTGAACAGATGGCAGCTTCTTCCGGGGCTTGTAAACGGCATAGTAAATGGTCAGGTGGAAGCAGAAGGAGACAGCAGGAAGGTGCTCTATGCAGATGTGCAGATTGATCTTCCTGAAGCTGATTTTGAAGTCGGAGAGATGGGTGAGGAATTGCGCCATATAGTTTTAGATGATACCCGTCTTACAGGATCTCTGAGTGACAACAGTTTCCAGGGGGGGCTGCATACTGCTATGAATGGCGGATCCATTGTTCAGGTGTCCGTCGAAATAGACAACCTGGGGAAATTTTCTGTAAACCATGAAAAACTCTCACTGACTGGAGAGCTGGATCTCAAAGGAGTCGATTTAGACTTTCTTGCACCTCTTACCGGCTATGTCCTCGAACCAATCGGCAAGATAAATGGTTCCTTTTCACTTTCAGGGACATTAAGTCAACCTAAAGCCAATGGTGAACTGAGTATAGCAGAAGGCGGAATTGCTTTCCCTGATCAGGGAGTAACTCTTGAAGATATACAACTCACACTGAAAACAGTAGAGAATGGCGCACAGCTGAGTTGTGGCGCATCATCGGGACCGGGCAGGATTATTGCCTCAGGCCAGGTGGTATACACGGAAAACGGGATCCAGGGTGATATCGGGATTAGAGGAAAAGATTTCATGCTGCTCAGTCTGCCGGAGTATGAAATCCAGATCAGTCCGGATGTCAGATTTCTATTCAGCAGGGAAAAGGGTGAATTGAACGGGAGTGTAAAGATTCCCGTTGCCAGGATTACCCCTGAAGAAATGTCCAGTTCTGTAACCGTCTCAAATGATGTGATTCTTGTGAATGGTGGAGAGGAGATTAAAGAAACGGTCTGGCCCTTTCATACAAACCTGGATGTGCAGCTTGGCGGGGATGTTCGTATTGATGGATATGGGTTGAAAGGCAGGCTTGCAGGCGGCCTGGAGGTGCAGGATGGGCCAGATTCCTTTTTGACCGCTACAGGCGAACTGGGCTTAATTGACGGGACTTTCGCAATATTCGGGCGCTCCTTTGATATAGAAAGGGGGCGGGTGCTTTTTACCGGAGGCCCGATTGATAATCCGGGTATTGATGTCAGGGCTCAGAAGAGAGTTACCGATGAACAGGCCAAAGGGGACGGGTATGTGGTGGGAGTTGATGTAAACGGGCTTGTGCAGAACCTGAAATTTCATCTTTTTTCAGATCCTTTTATGGAAGATACCGATATACTATCCCATCTGCTTGTCGGACGTTCTCTGGCCGACTCATCTGAGGAGGAAGGTAATGCTCTAGGGGCTGCTGCTGTTGCCCTGGGTATCGAAGGCGGATCCAGAATTTTCCAGAGCGTGGGCAATCTGCTTCCAGTGGATGATATGCATATCGAGGGAACCACCGAGAAGGAGGATATGTCTCTTGTGGTTGGAAAGCGCATCACTAAAGATTTATATTTTGGTTACGATATCAATATGTTCAGCCAGCTCGGTGTCTTCAGGGTACGGTACGGGCTTGCCCACGGCTTTTCGATTGAAACACAGACGTCAACCGAATCTACTGGAACTGATATTCTTTATACCTTTGAAAAATGATGAGGCGAAACCTGGGTCGCGGGTAAATCTCCCCTGTTTAATTTTGTTGTTCAGTCGTCTCTCTCAGCACTTGTGCCAGCTCTCTGGCTGCCTCAAAGGCCTCTTTAAGATAATCAGCCCTCTTTTCAATCTCACCCTTACGATCTACTCCTCTGCAGAGAACGGTCTTCCACAACCCGGCACTCAGTACATCAAAGAAATATTTGACGGTGAGTATGGCACCATCAAAGAGCTTATTGCCACCCGTTGCTCCAACTGAAATAAATAATCCTTTACGGGTTTCCTGTGCTTCTCCGAAAACCTGATTTTCAATCCAGTATTTTCTAACCCAGAGAGACTGACACCGATCCATAAA
>DAOVUU010000150.1 GCA_030632405.1 Desulfobulbaceae bacterium
GTGCCGGCGATTGTGATGGCGACGGTCCAGGCGAAGGGACAGGTCAAGATTCCAGCCCCGGGGGGCTTGCCAATCAAGGTACCGGCAACAACCACGGTTATGGGCCTGGTGATGGTACCGGTGACCCTGACAATCAGCCCCGGGACGGTAGTGGTTTTGGCCCAGGAACCGGTGCAGGCCTGACCACCACAACGGACGTTGAAACACCAGATGCTGAAACACCGGACGTTGAGGCTGAAACACCGGAAACTGAGACGGAGGCACCGGAAGCTGAGACCGCTGATGCAACACTTGACACCAGCCTCAGTGCCTGATCTGAGATACTTGATGTGAGGCTTTACAGCGTCGAGACGAGTATCTCATGACAGTTAACAGCAAAACTTTCAATGTAGATCTCATTACTATTTGAATTCAACTAACTGCCAAGTAAAATAAGCTAAAATAAAGATAGCCGAACCACCCTGTTAGAGGCAGTTCGGCTATCCTTTGAGACCCGCAGCTTTCCGTCCCTGTCTTGCGACAGGTTTAGCTATATCTCATATCCAATAAATTTAAATTTCCCAACCACATTTCACACCAGTCTCTGGTAATAAATCAAGACCACGACATGGTCCTCCCCCAGGGAACAGGAATAGATATATTATGCCAACATCATTCATTTTAAAAAACACAGTATCTCCCGGAAAAGGACCCAGAGCATCGATTTGCTCATTCCGGGCGTCTTCGATTGCAGGCATGATGGAGTCGATTTCCTCACGCCCAAAGAGCCCGCTTTCACCACAGTGAGGATTCAGCGCAGAAACACCGATTCGCGGTTGTTCGCAGCCCATTGATTTCAAGTTTTTGTGCACCATTTTCAGAATTTTCAAACGTTTTGATGGGTAATAAGGTCGGGCACCTCCCTCATCGAGACATGGTTGGTGACCCTGGCCAATTTATACTGTTTTCCGTAAACTGGTATTGACGGAACTGTCGGTTCCGGTTCAGGGGAGAGATTTTGACTACCGCCCTAGTCAAAGTCAATATAGCTATATTGACTTTGAGATCGTGATAAACAGCGTTGTCCGCCACAAATTATTCTACACCTCCTTCCAAGAGATTCTGTGAAGTATCAATATTTTAGAGTGGTCCATTTCAGACAAGTTTTTTATGCATGGGCACAAGCAAACTGAAGGAAGCATCTCAACTTTAGAGTTTGATTATATAGGCAAGATTGCCAACACTGATGGCGTCGTAAAAACTACATCTAGCCAATGTTTCGTCATTCCCGCGAAGGCGGGAATCTAGTTATTTCAACAGGTTCTGGATTCCCACCTGCGTGGGAATGACGGCGGCGGAGACTTTTTACGAGTTTACCAACACTTACCTATTCGTAATAAAAACTGTCGTTGGCTTCCTTCATGTATAGTGTTTTTTAGGAATGGATTTTTTAGTTTGGAAATCGACGGTAGCATTTTTGTTGGGATAATCTTGTTTTGGCACTGAAACGCCCAGGAATGCGCACAACGGTTCCCAGCCATCACCAAGTTTATGGACCAATAATCGATCTTTGGGAACCGTGGTAATAACTTCGTCAACATGACGTTTATAGACATCGATTGCATGGTCACGATCATCTGGCTTTCCGGCGAAAACATTTTCAGCGAGAAAGTGAGTTAATGGATTCTTATCTTTAGGGCGCTTCATAATCTTTAAAAGGGTATTTTCAAAGCTTTTCCACCAACTGTCGGGTGAACGCCAAGTTAACAATATACGAGCATCTGGATATACATCGATTAATTCTCGCCAATAATATGCTGAAGGCCAGTCAACACACGACGAATAGCCTTCAAAAAGGGTACTCCAATCTGCATGAGAGCCATGTGCGAGATTGATCCAACGTTTATACAAAACAGGTTTATCACTCAATTCGAGCATATGATGGGTTGGACCGAATCTGAGGATATTTAATGCCATACGCATAGAGTCGGTTCCCGTACGACCAAACCCAGTTCCTATTACTTTAAGTGACATGACAAAATCTCCGATAAACTAGAGCCAATGGTGCAATTTGCTAATGTTTTTTATTCTTCCGAAGAAGTGGACAAGTGGTTCAAAAGCATTGATCTACTGCAAGGAGACTATAAGTTGCTTAGCATTCAATGCAAGATTCACTATTTGGGAAATTTTGCATTAATATAGATCCGGATGAACGATGGCAAGCATGATTTTGCTGAGATAGAAGGTTACTCCTGTGAGGTTACAGTTTAAGAATAGGCTACTCAGGTGTAGCTTATTCCTGTACGCCTACAAATTTCTCACCCTTAATTTTCGATAGGCAAACTCTCTACCCATCACTGAGAATCTCAGGAAGAAGGTAAACATGTAGCATTTTTGAGGCGGTTAATCTTGCCACTTCATTCCCTTTACAACGCCTACTAGCACCTGTGGCACTTTACAGTTCGGTATAAACTGCTTGCTATTTTTTCACGTTTATTCCATCGTTTAGATAGATTGTGTTCATAAAAATGTGGCAGTCAAAATATAGCCACTAAACAAAGAGTGAGTATATTCAGATGGTTGGGATTGGTTTGTAAGAGTTAAGTCTGAAAATTTACGGAAGCTCTCTGCCAAAGTTTGTTCATGGAAAATCTTCACCAAATGACCAGTCTAAATCAACATTCAACCGAGGTGGTCAGATAATGAATCGTTATTCCATAGTTATTGCTCTGATTCTTGGCTTCAGCATGCCCGCAAACCTTATGGCTGGTTACGGTGATCCTGTTAACGGCTACCCAAGCCAAACAGAGCGGGAGATCTTCGTTCTCACTAACGCCGTGCGCACAGCTCCTGTTGAATTCCGCAACACCTATATAGGATCATACAACATTCTGCTACCGGAAAATTACCCTGCTGTTGAGCCCGTTTTTTACAACTACCAATTAAACTTTGTGGCGAGATTGCACTCACAGGATATGGCGGAAAATAATTTTTTTAGTCATGATTCTTTTGATGGAACCTCAACAGGGGACAGAATCATTTCTTATTATACCCCATGGACCAGTTGGGGTGAAAATATTGTCGCTGGAAGCAGCTACTCTACCGGCTTGCTCCCCCTGATTCTCCTCCTTCGGGAAAATTCTTCGGGTGAACCTGTCCCGGATAAATCCGGCCAAGATGGACATCGGGCAAACATCATGAGCAGCAACTTTCATGAGCTGGGTGCCGGTTATGCCTACTCCGTGACAAGTGATTACAAGAATTACTGGACACAGGATTTTGGCAGAGCCTATCAACCCTACCCATATTATGCTATCCCGTCAGGAAGCCACCTCTATCTTATAAGCAATACCATCTCTTTTATGGCCACCTTTTTCGACCCTGACGGCAGCCCACCGCAATCGGCCAAAGTAATCATCAACAACCTCCCCTATGATTTGTCCCTGCATATGGGGAGCCAGTCAATGGGGACCTATCTACTTGAACTGCCAAATGATGTGGATTGCAGGGATTATTTCTTTCAGTTTCAGGATGCGGGCGGGACACTCTGGAGATTCCCCGAGACAACGGCACTCACCAACAATCTCGACAAGACTTGTATTTCATACAGTTTGGCCGAGTTGATCCGAGTGCTGCAGGTTGTTTCAGGACGAGTACCGGTAAACGGAAATATGAGTGCGGACATCGACATCAATGACGATCAAAGAGTCGGTTTGGCCGAAGCCATCCACATTCTCAGAATGCTGGGTGCTGTTAACTGACCTTCTGCTCTTTTTCTACAGTTCCTCCCCATCACAATCTGTCATTTTTTATCATTCGTACTTTACCACCCATCCCTCATTCTCTCCTCATCTTCCTGTTGTATTCAGTAAAGAACCAGTCAAAAACAGGAGGAGTGAAAATGCTCAGACAACACGATCGCAACAGGTTTAAAAAAAATCCGCCAGGATGTATCCACTGATTTTTCTGGTACTCCTGCTCTCAATTGCTGCGTAAGCAAAGCTGCAACCATTACCTTCTTCCCAATATGCGTAACAACCACTTTAGCTGGAAATAAGATAACTCAGGGTTGAGACAGCCAGTGGTAAGATCTACAGTTTCGCATAACCCTTAATAATTACATTAGTGTCGTGTCAACTCTAGAATGACATAAGTGAGACATATCAGGGTTGATATAACACTGGTCCTGTAAATTCAAAGAAGAAGTTGTTCCCAAAACCTACCACACATAACGGTGTTTCTGTCTCTAGAAAGTCAAGAATTGCCTAACACTAAAAAGACATTTCGAAATCCAAAATGGTTCCAGACAGCCTACGATCAATCTGATACCAAACAAACTCCTGTCAATTAAGAATCAACCATCATATAAGCAGGAATAGGCGCGGGATTGGGAGCCCGCCCCCTTCAATGCCGGGAGATACCTTGACGGATCTAAGAGGTTAATATGTGGTAAAATACTCTGGAGCCGCTTGGTTGAGTTTCTTATTCAGCGGCCGGACATTGTCTTTTTCGCTATATCAGGCTAATACATATCAGAACAGAAAAAAATAAGTGTAACATTAATCGCACATTATTGGAGGGTGAAATGTCAAAAATTAAAAATTCAGTCTGCGCAGCAGTTGTCCAAGCATCATCAGTCCTTTTTGATCGCGAGGGAACACTTAAAAAAATCGCGCAACTCACCGCCGATGCTGCTTCCAAAGGCGCGAGACTCATTGTCTTCCCCGAAGCTTTTATCTCTGCGTATCCCAGAGGAATGGATTTTGGTGCGGTAGTTGGAGCACGTTCAGATGAGGGCCGTGAAGACTTCCTGCGTTACTGGCAAAGCTCAGTGGATGTGCCAGGCCCAGAAGTTGACACCCTGGCAGCACTGGCTCAGGGCCATAACGTTCATCTCGTTATCGGCGTCATTGAGCGCGATGGCGGTACGCTTTATTGCACCGTTCTCTTTTTTTCACCGGAAGGGTATTTAGGAAAACATCGGAAATTGATGCCAACCGGTTCTGAGAGGCTGGTGTGGGGATATGGAGACGGCGCCACCCTGCCGGTCTTCGAGACATCTCTTGGCCGACTCGGGTCGGTCATTTGCTGGGAAAACTATATGCCACTTATGCGAATGGCAATGTACAACAAGGGAATCCAGCTTTACTGTGCACCCACCGCGGACACCAGAGACACATGGTTTGCCACTATGCGGCACATTGCGGTGGAGGGGCGTTGTTTCGTGCTGTCCTGCAACCAATTTGTCAGAGCAAAAGATTACCCGGATGACTTGTGCCCTTCTCATAATCCTGAGGACATCCTGTCACGTGGCGGCAGCTGTATTGTAGATCCCTTCGGCAATTTTCTGGTTGAACCTTATTTTGAAGGAGAATCCATCCTCATTGCCGACTTGGACATGGATGAAATTGTGAGAGGCAAGTATGATTTCGATGTTGTGGGGCATTACGCGAGACCCGATGTGTTTCAATTAGTTGTGAATGAACAGGATACACCGGCTGTGGTTGTAACAGGTGCTGAATCCTCAGAGGGTGCAAATAACAAAAGTGAAACAGCAGAGAAAGGTACGAGATGTTGACACGGATTTCTCTGCGGTTTAGTTAGAGCAGTTGTTTGAACTTCGTGCTTTGCAGGAATTCCAAAACAAAGGCCCACTTTTTTCAGGTCCTGATTCATAAATTGCATACGTAATGCGAAATATTCTCTTTATTTCCGGTTGCAACTATTTTTATTTTGTTATTCTATTTTATCCTTTTCTTTCCTTTATATTCCAGTGTATTACATCAGTGAAAAGAAGGCCAGACCGAGTACACTAAATCAAGAGTTCTGATCTTCCAGTGCTGAAACGAAGGGTGCCCTTATGCAGGGTGTTGTTGGTGTGGCAGTGATTCAATCTGTGCTTGCTGCCATTGGTATGGTGCTTGTCGGTGTCCCTGCAGCCGGCCTGTGGACTGTTCTCACTCTGGTCTGTGCGGTCAGTCAGTTACCGCCCATCCTGGTACTTGGACCGGTTGCCGTCTATGTTTTTTCTATCACCTCCACTACCACCGCGGTGATTTTCCTGGTCTGGGTACTTTTGGTCACGGCAAGTGATGGTTTCTTAAAACCGATGCTCATGGGGCGCGGGGTTGATATTCCCATGCTGGTTATTTTACTTGGAGTATTAGGCGGCATGATGCTCTCCGGGATTATGGGCCTTTTTACGGGTGCAGTTGTACTTGCTATCATGTATACCTTGTTTATGGCATGGATTGCTGAAAGCGGTGTAAAGAAGGAAACCCTGAATGAAAACAACTGACTCGAATAAATCGAAACTTTTTATGAGACTATTAAAATGAAATTCACCCAACTCAGTACCTTTATACTGCTTTTCATTCTGTCTCTGTCCTTTAGCAGCTGTACCAAGCTGGGACCGGATTTTAAAA
>DAOVUU010000317.1 GCA_030632405.1 Desulfobulbaceae bacterium
GTGCAGCAGGTGTAGATATTGATAAAGGAAACGCTTTTATCAGGGAAATAAAGGATATTGTCAGTTCTACACACCAGCGGGGTGTGCTTGATGAAATTGGCGGATTTTCATCTCATACGATTATAGACACCAATAAATACCAGACACCTGTTATAGTAAATTCAACTGACGGTGTTGGAACCAAACTTGCCATCGCTCACCTTTGTGATAAACATGACACCATAGGCATAGACCTTGTTGCCATGTGTGTTAACGACCTCGTTGTTGGAGGAGCCACCCCTCTCAGTTTCCTTGACTACTTCGCAATAGGTAAATTAGATCTCACAATTGCCAAAGATATCATAAAAGGTATCGCTGAAGGTTGTATCCAGGCCGGTTGTTCGCTTGTCGGCGGAGAGACAGCTGAAATGCCAGGTCTCTATCAAAAAAATGATTACGACCTTGCCGGATTTGTCACTGGAATTGTTGACAGGAACGCAATAATCGACGGTTCAGACATCAGTGCTGGAAATAAAATAATAGGACTATGCTCAAGCGGGCTGCACTCTAACGGTTATTCTCTGGTTCGGAAGATATGCTTTGCTGATCATAATCTGACAGTCGACGAACATATTGAGGAACTTGGCTGCACCCTTGGAGAAGAACTCCTCAGGCCCACAAAAATTTACGTTCAATCTGTGCTTAATGTACTTAAAAATTATCCGCTCAACGGCATGGTCCATAATACCGGCGGTGGTTTTATTGATAATATCCCCAGAATACTCCCCAAAGGGTGCAAGGCCGTAATTGACACCATGACCTGGAACCCTCAACCCATTTTCCCTTTTCTGGAGAAAATGGGAGAAATACCAACGGAAGAGATGTACAGGATATTTAATATGGGTATAGGGCTTCTAGTGATGGCGGACGAAGATAAAGTTGAAGATATACGCCACCATTTTGAGGCAGTGGGAGAAAAAGCAGTTATTATCGGTGACATTGTTTCACTGGCCGAAGGTGAAACAGATATGGTTGAGATAACATCGGACAGACGCAAACTTTAGGCCGCCTTTAATCTATACCGCAATCACTTGTTCCACCCATGATTTTTTCAAGGGCGTGGGGTATCACCGGCAGGACCACCTCTAAATTTTCCCGGGCAGCTCTCAAACTGCCCGGTAAATTTATTATCAGGCTCTCACCTCTTATTCCCACTTTTCCCCGTGAAAGCATAGCTCTTGATGTTTTCAGGAGACTGGCAGCACGCATGGCTTCCGCCATCCCTGGAACTTCTTTCTCAATAACTTCTGTCATTGCTTCGGGGGTGATATCTGTGGGAGAAACTCCGGTTCCGCCCGTTGTGATAACGAGCGCAATCTGCTGTTTATCAATGAGTTCAATCAGTGACTCGACAATACGTTGTTTGTTGTCGGGGATAACACTATATGACCGGAAGTCATAACCAGACTGAAGCAATTTTTCCTTAATATAAGCGCCACTGGTGTCCTCACGCTCACCTCGTGACCCTTTATCACTCAAGGTGAGGACACCAAATGTGTATTTTTTTTCAACGGTGTGCATGGTATTGAAACTATTTATTCTTCCTTCGACTTTGCAATGATCTTTTCGGCGATCTGGGTCGGGACGTCCTCATAATGAGAAAATCCTACCGTAAAAGTGCCTAGTCCACCGGTCATTGAAGTTAAATCTGTTGCGTAAGATTGAATTTCAGCCTGTGGAACCTGGGCGTTAATTATCTCTGCTTTTTCATCCGAATCCATGCCCATGACTTTACCGCGCCGTGAATTCAGGTCACCCATAACGTCGCCTACATTGTCTTTACCCACTCTGATTTCCATATTCATATATGGTTCAAGCAGAACAAGTCCCGCCTCCTGTGCACCTTTTTTAAAGGCAAGAGAGCCGGCGATCTTAAAGGCCATTTCGGAAGAATCGACATTATGAAAGGATCCATCAACAAGAGCGATTTGTATATCAATGAGTGGATATCCGGCAAGAACGCCTTTTTCCATCGCTTCCTGAATCCCTTTATCAACCGCGGGTCTGTATTGCTGTGGAATTACACCACCAACTATTTTATCTAAAAATTCATAACCTTTGCCAGGCAGTGGTGAAATTTCAATCCAGCAGTCGCCATATTGCCCCCGGCCGCCACTCTGCTTCTTGTGTTTACCCTGGACTCTCGCTGAAGACCTGATCGTTTCCATATAGGGAATCTTAGGTACTGCAAGCTCCAGTTCAACTCCAAATTTTCTTTTTATCCGTGACCCGACAACATCAAGATGCACCTGCCCCACACCGGAAAGCAGGATCTGTTTCGTCTGAGTCTGGCGGGTCAGCATCAAGGTCAAATCTTCGTCAAGCATCTTTGTGATTGACGAGAATACCTTCTCTTCTGCACCTTTTTGCGCACTCACAGCGAAGGAAATTACCGGCTTGTATGGTACCGGTTTATCAAAAATAACAGGGTTTCCAACATCGCAGAGAGTATCTCCGGTTGTGGTTTCTTTTAATTTTGCTACGGCAACAATCATACCTGGTCCAGCACTCTCCACAGGTTTCTGTTCCTTTCCCTCAAGAACATAAAGCTGACCGAATCTTTCGGATTCTTTCTTGCTTGAATTATAAAAATTGTCCCCTTTAAGAATACCGCTGAATACTCTGAAAAGCGTCAGTCTACCGGCATAGGGATCCGCCATGGTTTTGAAAACCAGAGCAGTAAAAGATTCATCAGCGGAAGGTTTTACTTCTATAAGCTCATCATTTTCAGGCTGAGTTGCAGAAATCGGTGGCAGATCAGCGGGAGACGGCATATAGGTATTGATGATATCAAGGAGCGGCGCGGTTCCCAGGTTCAGTGTAGCAGCACACACGCAGACGGGGGCAAGTTGTCCGCTGACAATACCGTTTCTCAATCCGATCTTCACTTCCTCTTCATTCAGCTCACCCTCTTCAAGGAATTTTTCGATAAGATCATCGTCTGTCTCAGCAACATTTTCCATCAGACTTTCATTATATGTGACTACAGCATCGGCAAGATCGGCAGGAACTTCAGTTTCAGTCACTGTCCCTTTGTCTCCTTCATAGAGGAATGCTTTTCCTGTAACAATATCCACATACCCTTTAAAATTCTCCTCTGCGCCAATGGGGAGTTGCAGCACTACAGGACTGAACGGGAGAGATTTTTTTATCTCTTCAAGGGTTTTTGAAAAATCCGCCCTCTCTCGATCCATTTTATTGATCGCAATAACAGTGGGAAGATTCCTGTCTTTTACAATATTTGCAAACTTGACAGTCTGGCCTTTTACTCCGAGTACTGCACCTATAGTGAACAGAGCGCTGTCACAAACATGGGAGACAAAAAGAGCTTCATTGAGAAAATTATCATCTCCTGGAGTATCAGTAAGGAAAACATCATGTTTCTTCCAGGAATAATTATGAAAACTCGCATTGATGGATATGTCTCTGCTGATCTCTTCATCCTCATAATCCATAGCAGAATTGCCTTCATCCACTTTTCCGAGTCTGTTTATTTTCCCTGAAGTATAGAGCATAGCCTCGGCAAGTGAAGTTTTACCACAGTTACCATGACCAAACAGTGCGATATTTCTAATCATACTTGTATCCTGCATTCCTATCTCCTCAAAATCGACGATTATTTACTCCTATTAAAATACTACGACACACAGGAGGTGATCCAAACATAGCCTTTCTTCCTCAAAACAAACCATATCGAAAAACGAGCACAGATATCTATCAGATATTTATGTCATTAGTTTCCTAAAACAGCAACGGATTGGGGGAGATGCTTTCTCGGACAGGCTCGCAGTCGTAGATGTCTTCCAAAACGTTCACATAATACTCCTCATATATGCAATTTCAAATCACAAAGTCAAGAAAGAATAAAGTAACCACCCACTTTGGGGAAATTAATCTTCCTTAAAAATTGTTAAAAAAACCAGGCAGATGATTTTCTGGCATATTTAGTCCAATCAATGTATCTTTGAGCGGCAAAAATACTATTCCCTCAGGGTGTCTCTCAATTGACCAAAAAGACAAATTACAAGAA
>DAOVUU010000066.1 GCA_030632405.1 Desulfobulbaceae bacterium
ATGATGTTTACCAGGCCGGAGCTCTTTCACAGCCTGATGGATAAAATCACCCAGTCCACCATTCTCTACCTCCAGGCCCAGGCCAGAGCAGGAGCACAGGCGCTGCAGATTTTTGACAGCTGGGCTGGTGTACTGGCACCTGATGATTTTTCAACCTTTGCCCTCCCCTACGTGCAGAAAATCATAGCCGGCCTGAAGCAGTTTGACATTCCCATTATTTACTTTGCCAATAACGGAGCCACCCTGCTTGATCTCTCTGTGAGCTCAGGAGCTGATGTTATCGGCCTTGACTGGCGTATCAATATCGCCGATGCCATACGGCGTGTCGGTAAAAAAGCTGTACAGGGCAATCTTGACCCGTTTGCTCTGCTGCTCCCCAAAAATGAACTCAGGGCACGAATTGGCAGACTGCTCCATGATGCCGGTGATGCCCACGGCCATATCTTCAATCTCGGCCACGGTATCCATCAGTTCACACCGCCCGAACAGGCCAAAATAGCGGTCGATGCTGTTCACGAATTAAGCATCAGATAAAAAATCGATGCTACCTCTTTAATTTAGCCCTTTTTACTTATGGAGTTTCCAGTTATCAGTTTTCAGTTGACAGTACAGAAACCCATACCACGAGGTCTAATAGATTTAACTTACTAGTAAATAATCTTTCAGCGATTGGTAGAAAAAGAACTGCGCGGGCAATGGTATTTTCATTGTATTTGCTATTTTAGACGCAAAACCGATATTAATTATTCTACCCCTACGCGTCTTTACTGATAACTGACAACTGAACACTGGAAACTTTAGTTATAGAGCTGCACCATACATTTTCCCTATGTTGCCAGAATAAATATAAATTTATTAAAGAGATAAGCAATATGGCTTACAATACCATGCACCGCAAACTATACGAATATGTAGAAGAAGAGATAGGGCTGCAAATCATCAAGGGTGAATTCGAACCCGAAAGCACACTGCCCAATGAGGACGCTCTTTGCGCAAAATTCGGAGTCAGCCGCGGGGTCATACGAGAAGCTATTAAGGTGTTGCAAAAAAAAGGGTTGGTGCTGCCCAGACCAAAAATTGGTACTCAAATTCAACCAAGATCCCGGTGGAATCTATTCGACGCTGATGTTTTAGTCTGGACATTAAAAGCGGGACAACAGCTGAAATTCCTTGAAAACATAACTGAAGTTCGGATGATAATCGAATCCGAGGCGGCAAAATTGTCGGCTGAACGTGCGACACCGGAAGAAATAACTGAGATACAGGTCCGATTCAATCGGCTGGAAGATATACTGAACAATGAGATAGAGTTTAATTACGAGGCATACCTCGAGACTGACATGGACTTTCATTCAGCCATCCTGGAAGCCTCTCATAATGAACTGCTGGCCCAGATAGGGCGAACCATGCGCCATGCCGTTCAGACAGCACGTCAGGCTGACACCCATGACATTAACATATTACTGGCATCCCAACCATTCCATGCTGCTGTCATAAAAGCAATTGCCCATAAAGATCCGGAAAGAGCTTACACCGCCACCAGCAATATGTTCGATCAATTATGGAAGGATATTCCGGTATGAATCAATTTTCCTCAACCGACTAGGGAACTCCCCGTTTTATACGCCTGAGCCTGTACAGCTGTGATGGCAACTGTATTAACGATATCGGGAACGACACAACCGCGACTCAGGTCATTCACAGGTTTTCTCAGGCCCTGGAGAATCGGCCCGATGACAACAGCACCGGCAGATCGCTGCACCGCCTTGTAGGTGTTATTTCCGGTATTCAGATCAGGAAAGATAAAGACTGTTGCTCTGCCAGCGACCTTGCTTTCGGGCATTTTTGTCCTGGCCACTACTGGATCAACCGCTGCATCGTACTGTATAGGCCCTTCAATCTCCAGGTCAGGATAGAGCACAGCCGCCTTCTCCAGCGCAATTTCAGTAGCCTTTCTTACCTTCTCCACCTGTAAACCTTTACCGGACCTGCCGGAAGAGTACGATAACATTGCAACCCGGGGAATAATGCCGAACAGCTGTGCTGTCTGGGCTGAGCTGAGCGCAATTTCCGCAAGCTGTTCAGCAGTCGGAACGGGATTAACTGCACAATCACCATAGGCCAGTACTCTGTCGTCGAGACACATAAGTATGACACTGGAAACCACAGAACATTCCGGTGTGGTCTTAATAAATTGAAAGGCCGGGCGAATGGTATCCGCTGTGGTGTGAACAGCACCTGATACCATCCCATCCGCATGACCTTTATATATCATCATGGAGCCGTAATAATTACAGTCATCCATAATGTCCCAGGCATTGTCCAGAGTGATCCCTTTATCCTTCCTCAACTCATAATAGGTCCGGACATAGTCTTCGAAAAAAGGTGACTTCCTCGGCTCAATAATAGTCGCATTCTCCAGATGTAATCCGAGACTGCTGATCCGCTCCCTCACCTTGTCTTCAGAACCAATCAAGGTTACATCAACCACCTCCCGGCGCAGGAGTATTTCTGTTGCCCGCAATACCCGGTCATCTTCCCCTTCCGGGAGTACAATGTGCCGTTTATCGACCTTTGCGCGCTGTAACAGCTGGGACTCAAACATCTTTGGCGTGACCATTGTTGTTTTGGTCTGAATAATTTTATCACTCAATTCTTCCGTATGAATATGTCTTTCGAAGACAGCGAGAGCCTGGATGATTTTCCTCGTGTTATCAGGGGTAATAGAAGCATGCACCTTATCGACACGGATAGCAGCCTGATAGGTGTTTTCGCTGACGGAAATAATCGGCACTGTATCCTGAAACCCCTCTATAACCTTTTGAACTGGAGCCTCAGGCACCAGTCCACCGGTTAACATTATGCCGGAAATATTGGGCATGGTTCTCGACTGAACTGCTGCCAGGCAGGCAAGAACAACATCGGAACGGTCACCCGGCGTAATAATAAGGCAACCGTAATCAATGCGCTCAAGTAGATTCCGTAACTGCATCGCAGCAATCGTAAATTTTCGTATATGCCGCGTCAGGTTTGCTGCACCATAAAGAATCTCTGCATCAAGCAGTCGTGCAACTTCACCTACGGAAGGGTTGCCAAGGTTATCATCATCTGGAATCACATATATCAACTGCCCCACGCCTATATTTTTTTCAGAAAATCTCTCCTCAATCGCTTTGAGATAGTCAGGATCAACCCGGTTAACAACAGTGGCCACAATATCGCATTTTCGGGTTTCAAGGGATTCATGGTAAACTTTAACCGATCTGACCACATCCTCAGGACTCTTCTTTTTCCCGCCTGCAACAAGAACTACGGGACATCCGAGGTTAGTGATTATATCCGCATTGATATCAAAATCAAAAGAGGCTGTTGCACCCTCAAGTTCAACCCCCCCACAGAGAACAAAATCCGATTTATTCACCAGCTGGTTGTATTTACCCATTATTCCATCGAGGAACTCTGCGTTTTTCCCCATGGATAACAAATGATTAGCCTCCTTAACAGTGTAACCGTACATTTCTTCATACTCAGTGGGAAGATTATACTGATTCCTAATTAGATTGATTGTGTTATCACGCTCACCACTACCATGATCAACATCAATGAGCGGCCTGAAAAAAGCGACCTTGTCGATATTTCGTGTTAAAAGTTCCATCAGCCCAAGGATAATCGCTGATTTCCCACTGCGCGGCTCTGTCGCTGCTACATATAATTTATTTGCCATAGTTTCCTCTAATCCACATGACTCATGATTTTTCTGACATGAATTATGGAGAATTGAACCTGCTGTGAAATGCGGAGCGACCCTTCTAAACGGAATCCAATTTAATGCCCCTTTGAGGGGTACAGTAACGATGATTATTCAGTTATACAACGGCTGTCTGCAGCATCTTTTTGATTTTTTCACCTTTCCTGTTTGACCTGGCTGATATAAACACCTGCCATTACCACTAAAGCGGCCATGCATTGGGCCGGAGTGAATGTCTCGTCAAGAATCATCCAGCTCATAATAGCCGTAAAAACCGGAATGAGATTCACATACAGTGTGGCTTGACTGGCCGACACAAGTTTAATTGCGTAGTTGTACAGCCCATAGGCGCCCAGCGTAACAACGGCTCCCAGATATACCACAGCCAGAGTCGACACTGTGTCAAAATGTGTTGGCTGACTCGTGCCGGGAAGAAAAAGAAAAGGGAAAAAGAATACACAACCTACGATAGCCTGCATTGCTGTGAAAAAAAAAGGTGAATAACGGTTGATAAGATGTTTAAGGGCGATAATATACCCTGTTACGGAGACCATTGCCAAAAACTCATAGAAATTTCCCAGTACCGGATTGGGTGCGTCAGCAGTTGGCGTTGACTCCAAAGTCAACCAGCATACCCCGAAAATCGCCACCAAACCACCAAACCATGACCTCCACTTCACCACTTCTTTCAGCAGGATCGAGGCGGCCACCATAACGAGAATGGGCAGCATGGCCGTCATCATACCGGCCTGGGCGGCAGTGGTGTTTTCAACCGCCATCGCCTCAAAAGTGAAAGAAAGACATGGCTCACAAAGGAACATAAAGAGAAGGAGTTTATAATCTCCGGCCCGATATTCAATAGAGCGGTACAGCCGTTTGCCAAACGCCAGGAAACAGAGTGTTGCCACAGACATACGCCCGAAGACCACCACCATGGGATCATATTCCAAAAAGGCAATTTTCAGAGCTATAAATGAACTCGCCCAGAGAATCATGGCCAGCAACAGAGCAACAGCAGGCAAAGAATCTTTAAATCGAAAAATTGAATCCTCTCAGGCTTTAATCTTTTTCATATCCGGATCATAGAGCGGCTTCAGTGAAACTTCCGCAGGATATATGTTGCCGGCAATATTTATTTCCCATTTTCCTTCAGAAATATACGCTTCATTTACTGCTTCATCCGCCTCGATCATAAAGAGCCCGGCTGCTCCCCCAAGTGTATAGCAGTAAGATCCTGATCTGACATACCCTGCATTTTTACCGTTTCTGGTGATCACCTCGGCATGGTACAGTAATGGCTCGGGATCTTTTACCAGTACCTGAGCCAGACGTCTTTTCAGATCACCTTCAGCTTTTTTCTTAACACATGCATCCCTGCCGATAAATCCCGATGGTTTATTCAGTTTAATCGTAAAACCAAGCCCGGTTTCATAGGGATCATCGGTGTTGTCCATGTCATGCCCGTAATCCCGATACCCTTTTTCCATTCTTAAACTTCCCAGCGCTTTCAATCCGGCATGGGAAAGATTAAATTTTCTGCCTGCTTCAACAATAGTATCATAGACATGAACTGCCTGCTCAGTCGGGATGTACAATTCATACCCAAGCTCACCAAGATAGGTCATTCGAACACAGATTGCCCGGCCATACCCGATGGCAATTTCTTCAACATGTCTATAGGGAAATTGTTCGTTGGATACATCCGCCATGGTGATGGATTGCAACAATTCCCGGGATTTTGGACCTTGAATATTCAACTGGGCATAGGCGGATGTCATATCTGTTACAAAGGCGTGGGCGTCATCCGGTATATGTCTTTTCAACCAGATTTCGGCATGTCGGTGCATGGTATCTGTAACAACGACCAGAAATTTATCTTCTTCAAGTTTTGCAACCGTTAAATCAGCTTCAAGTTTTCCATCTTCGTTCAGCCAGGGTGTATAAGTGATCTGATTGATTTTTTCATCAACATCGTTGGCAGAAATATAGTTTAACACACTTCCGGCATCACGACCCTGTACCATAAATTTTGACATAAATGACATATCCATAAGGATAACATTTTCCCGGGCTGCCTTATGTTCTGCCTCCCAGAAAGGAAACCACTCTTCCTTACCCCAGGAATAGGTTTCAATTTCAGCTTTACAGCCCTCTGAAGCAAACCAGTCGGCACCTTCCCAGCCACTGACATCCTTGAAATAGGCCCCCTGATTCTTCAGGCGATGATAGATAGCCGACTTTTTAGCACCCCGTGCTGTTTTCATGGATTTATATGGATAATGACATTGATAAACCATACCAAGGGATTCGACTGTTCTATGCCTTCTATATTCAGGATTATTTTGAAAGGTATGTAAACGATCAATGTTAAACCCGGTAATGTCGACATCGGGTTTCCCATTCATTATCCAGTGAGCCATCATTTTGCCCAGACCCGGTCCCATAATAATACCCACTGAATTTAATCCGGCTGTTACAAAGTAATTCTTTAACTCAGGCGCCTCACCAATAATTGCCTGAAGATCAGCAGTAAAACTTTCCGGACCGCAGAAAAATTTTCTGATGCCGGTCTCTTTTGATATTGGAACTCGTGACATGGCTTTTTCAAGAAATGGCCCCATCCTATCCCAGTCCGGCTCAATTTCACCAAAGGAAAAGGTCTCCGGTACTCTATCAATTTTCCATGGCGCACATTTTGGTTCAAACAGACCAATCATCAACCCACCTACTTCCTCTCTATAATATCCATAGTGAGACGGATCCTCGAGTATCGGCATGTTTTGAGGAATATCAGCTATCTCTTCTGTGATCAGGTAATAATGTTCTGCCGCCTGATTGGGAATATTAACACCGGCATCATCTCCTAACTGCCGGGCCCACATTCCCGCACAATTGACGACAATATCAGCCTGAATATCACCATGAACTGTTTTCACGCCGGTAACAATTCCGTTCTTCTTAGTAATTCCAGTGGAGGCAACACCTTCAATGATATTAACCCCCTGGTTGCGGGCACCTTTGGCCAGAGCTATGGTTGCATCAACAGGATTGACACGCCCGTCCTCTTTTACATAAAACCCGGCCAGCAGATCATCTACCCTGGCCAGTGGAAATAGATCCTTGATTTCTTTAGGTGAAATTTCATTCACATCAATTCCGCAGTAGCGGTTAAAGGCAGCCACCCGGCGATATTCTTCCAGACGGTCCCTGTTGCTGGCAGCTTCAATAAATCCAATCGGGCTGAATCCTGAAGACAGCCCGGTTTCAGCCTCCAGATTGTTATAGAGATCCCGGCCATACAGACGCATTTCAGACGCTGTTTCAGACAGGGACCCAAATGTCACCATCAGCCCTGCTGCATGCCAGGTTGTACCGGCTGTTAATTCGCTCTGTTCCAGCAGCACAACATCTTTACAGCCCATATGGCCCAGATGGTAAGCAATCGAGCAACCCATGATACCACCACCAATAATCACAACTTTGGCGTGTTTTGGCAGACTTATATTCTTTGTTTCCATTGGTATTCCTTTTGTAACTATTCAGCCGGAATTACATATAGTATCGGAAGTATCAGATGTTCGCTTTGAGGGACGCCTGATACTTCCTTCTTGCTGAGTTTATCCTACCTGAATAGTTACTTCCTTTTTAAAACTCATTATTTAGGATTTTATCCCCATTTCCTGTTCCGCTTCCACAACAATGGCCCGAATGGCTGCAAGTATTTCATTAGATAGGGGTTCCGGAGAATGATTTTCCAGAATAAACCGAACCTTTAACATGGCCCGTTCGTAGGCTGTGGTTGCTCCTTTCTTTTCCCAGACGCTCCGCATTTTACGATCAATTAATTCAGCTCTAGACTGGCTTCTCATATGCTTGAAGGTGTGTTTGTGCATGAGATAATCTCCCCCCGGGCCTATCTCCTTGATAGGATCGATGGCAAGAGTTTCGTCATTCACAGGGATACCTTGAACCGTATATTTAATCATACGGGCAAATTCACAGTCTAAAACCAGTTGGCCGTAATCGAAGGTGATGCCGCTTTCCAACATACCTGAACCATAAATCATATTGGCACCTGCCAATGCGGGAATAAGTCCGGTAAGTGTTTTCTCGTGGCCCATCTGGGTATCAGAAATTTTACTATCGCCCTAATGACCGGCTACATAACTGGGCAGCTGATAATACCGGGCAAGCCGGGCAACAGCACCACTGATAATCGCGCACTCAGGTGTACCGACGCTGGCTGATGCCAGTTTTAAATCCATAGCTGTGGTAGAACTGCCATAAATAACAGGAGTCCCTTTCCGGGTGAGCTGTGCCAGAGTTATTCCGGAGAGAACTTCCGCATTATGATTTACAAGCGTACCCGCCAGAGTTACTGGTGAGGTACCTCCCGCCATGGCCATGGATAAAATATTACAAACCACGTTATTTCTGGCCGCCTCCATGATAATCTCACAACAGTCGGAAATCAATTTCAATGGACTTACCGGACATGTAGTAAAAGATACAAGAGGACGTTTTTTGAATTCTTCTACACCACCGGCAATAACTTCACCCATTTTAATGATTTTCTTTAAAAAATTGCCATTTCCGGGTCCAAAAGCACAATGTTTTGTGGTGTTAGTCAAATAGGCTTCAGCATTGTGCAGGGGTACAGTGTTCTGATCGACATCATGGGCACCTAACGCTTTTTCGCAAAAATCGATCTCGTCGAGATAATCTATCACTTTAGCAGAATCGACTAAATCCTGTTTCACGGGCGGCCTGTTTTCTCCTGTATAGGGATCATTTACCATGACACCTTCACTGAAGTTGGTAAAATATACCCGGGACGTTTCCAGAACAATATCATGTCTGGGATCGCGACCATAGAGGGTGATCTTGGGAGGTGCAGATCGAATTGCATCTTCCACCATATGTGGAGGAATCTTGACACGTTTTGTGTCACGGTCAACAACAGCCCCACCTTTCTCAAAACAATCCAGTGCTTTTTCATCTTCAACAAAGACACCTGTTTCGTCCAGAACTTCAAGCGTTCCGTAATGAATCTCCTCCAGTTCATCATCTGTCAGGATGTTGAGACTCAACCCAGAACTGAGCTGCCGTCCTGCATGCAAGTTACGTTTCATCAGATTTTCACCTCACAA
>DAOVUU010000162.1 GCA_030632405.1 Desulfobulbaceae bacterium
ATACGGAAAAACACGTATCCAGACTTTACCACCACGCTTCATCGTTCTATTGATCGTTATACGTTCTGATTCTATCTGCTGCGCGGTCATCATACCACAACAGGTGGCCTTGATCGCAAACTCACCGAAAGAAATGGAGGATCCTCTATATGCAACCCCTCTTGATCTTCCTTTGAAAACTTTTCTATGTTTGACCTTCTTAGGACTTAACATCTCTTACTCCGAATTGTGGTATGTAAAGTATACAAACAGTCTCGAACCGATAATACGTTACAATTATACTTCACCGACATCTGTATCGCTTAAGACTTCACCGTTAAAAATCCAGACCTTAACGCCGATGATGCCGTAAGTAGTGTTAGCCTCTGCAAGCGCATAATCGACATCAGCCCTCAAGGTGTGAAGTGGTACTCTTCCTTCACGCACCCATTCGCATCTTGACATCTCTGCACCACCAAGTCGACCTGAGCAGGATATTTTAATGCCCTGAACTCCAAATCGCTGTGCAGACGTTACGGCTTTTTTCATTGCTCGACGAAAAGCAACCCTTCTTACAAGCTGTTGGGCAATATTCTCTGCAACCAACTGGGCATCTGCTTCAGGACGTCTGACTTCCTGAATATCAAGCGTTACTTTGCGTGAAATGAGCTTCTCAATCTCTTTTTTGGTAAGTTCAATCTCAGAACCTTTCTTGCCAATTACAATTCCAGGCCTGGCAGTGAAAAGCTTTATACGTACATGCTCACCTGTACGTTCAATTTTAACTTTCGACAACCCGGCATGATGGAGACGTTTCTTGAGAAACTTTTTTATCTTCTGATCTTCAATCAGAAAGGTAGCGTATTCTTTATCTGCATACCAGATTGAATCCCATGTCCGGGTAATGTTCAGTCTCATTCCTAATGGATTAACCTTCTGCCCCAAAACAGTCCTCCAACAAATACAATGTTCAATTTAATCTTAACAGTAAGTGCTTAACAGTATCTCGACTTACCCTATTATTACCTAATTTTCGTCTATAACCACAGTGATGTGACTAGTTCTTTTAATAATTCCGGTAGCTCTACCCATGGCTCTTGGCCGAATTCTCTTAAGAGAAGGTCCACCATCTATCATTATTTCTTTTATATACAAATTATCAACATCTGCCTGGTCATCCTGAGTTGCATTGGCAACAGCGGATTCAACAACCTTTTGAATAATTCCTGCGCCTTTTTTAGGCATAAAACGGAGGGTGTTAATCGCCTTATCGACCCCCATTCCCCTCACAACATCGGCGACAAGACGCGCTTTTTGTGGAGAGATTCTGATATATTTACCTACGGCCCTTGCTTCCATAATGCTTACTCCTGGTGGATCCTACGAGAAACTAACGTTGTTAATTATTTCCTTCCCTTTCTGTCTGCAGAGTGTCCATAATAGGTACGAGTTGGTGAAAATTCACCGAGTTTATGCCCTACCATGTTCTCTGTAACAAATACAGGTATAAACTTTTTCCCGTTATGAACTGCAAAGGTGATCCCGACCATCTCTGGACTTATATCCGAACGTCTTGACCAGGTCTTTATAACCTTTCTTGACCCATTTTCAATGGCCAAAGACACTTTCTTCTGCAAGTGATCATCGATAAAAGGACCTTTTTTAATTGAACGAGACATACATCACTCCTTGTCTGTTATGATCTCTTCTTGACAATCAGTTTGTCAGAAGCCTTTCCCTTCTTTCTGGTTTTAAATCCCTTGGTAGGACGTCCCCATGGAGTACACGGATGCCTTCCACCGGAGCTCTTACCTTCACCACCACCCATTGGATGATCAACAGGGTTCATGGCTACACCTCTTACATGAGGTCTTCGGCCTTTCCATCTGCTTCTTCCTGCCTTACCGAGTTTCTGGCTCTCATGCTCACGGTTACCTATCTGCCCGATACAGGCTCTGCATTTATTGTTGAATTTCCTGACCTCTCCGGATGGCAGACGGACAAGAACATATCCACCCTCCTTTGCCATCAACTGGGCAGACGCTCCAGCACTACGAACCATCTGCGCACCTTTACCAATTTTCATTTCAATATTATGAATAATGGTACCAAGAGGAATATTACTCATCGGAAGACAATTTCCGAGTTGAATATCTACATTTTCACCGGAAATGATCCGATCTCCGACTGAAATACCGTCTGGAGAAAGAATGTAACACTTCTCTCCGTCCACATATCCAAGAAGAGCGATATTTGCTGACCTGTTAGGATCATATTCAATGGCTAACACCTTAGCGTCAATATCGGTTTTATTTCTCTTAAAATCGATAATTCTATATTTACGCTTGTGACCGCCACCCTTGTATCGTGCAGTAATGCGCCCGTAATTATTCCGACCACCGCTCTTATTGAGGCTGGTAACTAAATTTCTTTCAGGCTCTTTTGTAGATAAATCTGCGTTTTTTATAGACACATGGTGTCGTTTTCCGGCAGATGTAGGTTTATATGTTTTTATAGCCATGATTTCCCAATCGCTCCATCAAAATAGGTTAGATAGAATCGTTAACTGAAGATATGCAGCAATCTCGTCGTTCTGATGTTTTAAGACTAGAGCTCATCTGCAAAGTTGATCTCACCTTCAGATAAAGTTACGTAGGCTTTTTTCCAGTTCTTGGTAAAGCCAACAGTTTTTCCAACCCGTTTTTGCTTTCCGTGCATATTAGCAGTCCTCACATCCTTAACCTTTACGTTGAAAATGAGCTCAACTGCTCTTTTAACTTCTATCTTATTTGCCTTGGGGTGAACCTTAAAAACGACCCTCCCGTCTTCTTCCTGCAAGAGGGCAGCTTTTTCAGTAAGGCAGGGTCCCTTTAACACACTGTATATATTTTTCATACCGCCAACCTCTTTTCAAGACTATCGATTACCGGTTGCACCAGGATCAATTTTTTGTGCAGAAGAATATCATAGACATTCAAACCTTCAGCAGGTAACACCTTATAACCATTAACATTCCGTGATGATTTATTCAGTTCTTCATTGCTGCCATCTGCAACTATAAGTGCATTCTCAACTTCAAGCACGTTCATGATACCAACAAAGTCTTTGGTTTTTATGGCATCCATGGAGAACTCATCAATGACAATAAGGTTTCCTTCCTGCAGCCTCGCACTCATAGCCATGGCAATAGCCTGCTTTTTAATCTTACGATTAAGTTTAAAGCTGTAATCTCTCGGTTTCGGTCCAAATGCAACACCTCCCCCCCTCCAGATTGGAGAAGTACGGGTACCTGCTCTGGCACGACCTGTTCCCTTCTGCCTCCATGGCTTAGCACCACCACCACTCACATCAACTCGAGTTTTTGTACAGGCATTGCCGGCACGCCGAGCAGCACGTTGCATACGCACAACATCATGCAATACATACTCTTTCACTTCACGATTGAACAGATCCTCTCGGAGTTCAATCTCGCCAACACTCTCGTTCCTGGTGTTAACTATCTTTACAGTAGACATATCTATCTCCTCAGCCTGTCTTAACTCAAAAACGATTATTTAGAGAATATTTTGAGCAGGCCGTTTTTAGCTCCAGGAAGGGGGCCTTTCAAAAGCACGACATTCTCTTCAGAACGCACATCGATCACAATCACATTTTTTCTCAAAACGGTATCGTTGCCCATCCTTCCAGGCATTTTTTTCCCCTTAAATACTCTACCGGGGGATGCACTGCACCCAATTGATCCTGGCGCTCTGTGAAAATTCGAGCCGTGTCCTGCACCACCTCCGGCAAAACCATATCTCTTGATGACACCCTGGAACCCCTTACCTTTACTGACTCCCTGAATATCAACCAGATCTCCAACCTTGAGCACTGTATCCAAAGTAATATCCTGGCCTACCGAGTATTCACCAGGATCACTCACCCTGAATTCTCTGATAAAATAGAACCCCTGTGAGTCTGATTTTTTCAAATGACCACCAGCTGGTTTATTAACACGAGATGCTTTTTTCTCTGAAAAACCGACCTGGATTGCATTATACCCATCCAGTGCTTCATTTTTTACCTGAAGAACCTTACATGGACCAGCTTCCACGACAGTTACGGGAGTTGCCTGACCCAGTTCACTGTAAACACGGGTCATCCCAACTTTCTTACCTAATATACCCATTGAATTTGGCATAATTGTATCCGATGCTTCTATTTAACGATTGTTAACTTTGCCGCCTAAGGCAGCTTTATTTCTACATTCACGCCTGCTGACAGTTCAAGCTTCATCAGAAGATCTATAGTCTGTTGAGTCGGCTCCAGGATATCCAGCAAACGGCGATGAGTCCTCATTTCAAATTGCTCACGAGACTTCTTATCGACATGCGGTGAACGAAGAACACAAAACTTATTCACTGAAGTTGGCAGGGGAATAGGTCCAGCTACGGCCGATCCTGTCCTCCTTGCTGTTTCAACAATCTCAGAAGTGGACTGGTCCAGCAGTTTGTGATCGTATGCTTTTAACCGAATGCGAATTTTTTCTGTTGGTATCATTACGAACCTTTATTATAAAATTTCACTGATTACGCCGGCACCAACTGTACGGCCGCCTTCACGAATAGCAAATCGTAAACCGACATCCATAGCAATAGGTGTTATCAGCTGAATGTCTGCAGCAATATTATCACCCGGCATGACCATTTCGACACCTTCTGACAGTGTTACAACACCGGTAACATCAGTGGTTCTAAAGTAAAACTGTGGTCGATAACCGTTAAAAAACGGAGTATGCCGCCCACCTTCATCTTTACCAAGAATATAGCACTCAGCCTTAAAGTTAGTATGAGGTTCGATTGACTTTGGTGCCGCCAACACCTGTCCGCGATCAATTTCCTCCCGCTTGATACCCCGCAGCAGAGCACCAATATTATCGCCGGCCTGCCCTTCATCAAGGAGTTTACGGAACATTTCAACACCGGTACAGGTAGTTTTCTGGGTCTCTTTAATACCCACAATTTCAACCTCATCACCGACGTGTACAACACCCCGCTCAATTCGACCGGTGGCAACAGTTCCACGTCCGGATATAGAAAAGACATCTTCAACCGGCATCAAAAATGGTTGATCCACATCACGCTTCGGCTCAGGAATGTAAGTGTCAATAGCCTCCATAAGATCCCAGATACATTTAGCGTCAGCTTCATCTTCGGGATTTTCTAGAGCCTTTAATGCAGAACCTTGAACAAACGGGATATCGTCTCCGGGAAACTCATATTTATCAAGCAGTTCCCTCAACTCCATTTCAACCAGCTCGATGAGTTCTTCATCATCTACCATATCGCACTTATTGAGAAATACTACAATGGCTGGAACACCCACCTGACGTGCAAGCAGAATATGTTCTCTTGTTTGAGGCATGGCGCCATCTGTAGCAGCAACAACCAGAATTGCTCCATCCATCTGGGCGGCTCCGGTAATCATATTTTTGATATAATCGGCGTGACCTGGACAATCCACATGGGCATAATGACGATTTTCTGTCTCGTACTCAACATGGGCTGTAGCTATGGTAATTCCTCTTTCTTTTTCCTCAGGAGCCTTGTCTATGTCACTGAAATCGGTAAATGATGCCAGCCCTTTCAATGACAATACACGCGTAATTGCTGCTGTCAAAGTAGTCTTACCATGGTCAATGTGACCAACAGTTCCAACATTCACGTGCGGTTTAGTCCTTTCAAATTTTTCCTTTGCCATAATCGTTCCTCAATATTTTTTACTCAAATCCCTCTAATTTTCTTAATTATACTCTCTGCTCGTGAAGCAGGTACCACGTCATATTCAAAAAATTGCATCGTAAAAGTTGCCCGCCCCTGGGTCGAAGATCTCAGTGACGTCGCATATCCAAACATTTCCGCGAGAGGGACCTGAGCTTTAAGAACCTGCAGATCGCTCTCCGCTTCAACACCGACAATTTTTCCTCTTTTACTATTCAGATCAGAGATTACGTCCCCTACATAATTCTCAGGTGTAACAACCTCAAGATTCATCACAGGTTCCAGCAACGCCGGTTCCGCCTCGGCAGATGCCCTTCTTATTGCCATGGAAGCCGAAATCCCGAAGGCCATTTCCGTAGAGTCATCTTCATGATAAGATCCCCCTAACAAGCTGACCCGGAGGTCAGTAAGTGGGTAACCAATCAGTGGCCCTGAATCAATTGTATCGGAGATACCTTTTTCAATGGAAGCAAGATATTCCCCAGGAACCATGTCTTCATCGACTCTATTGACAAACTCAAAACCGGATCC
>DAOVUU010000161.1 GCA_030632405.1 Desulfobulbaceae bacterium
CTTTATCTGGTCGATATACTTGTTGCACGGATGGTCACCCAGGTGCCGTCTTTTATGGACAAAGACGATATGAAAAGTGCAGGCATGGTCGGTCTGCTTGATGCTTCAAATAAATTTGACCCATCCAAAAATATCCTCTTTAAAACTTTCGCAGAATACAGAATTCGCGGGGCAATACTTGATGAAATGCGCAAACTTGACTGGTTTTCCAGGTCTCTTCGAGATAAGCAAAACAGGATAGGAAAAACCCTTGCAAAGCTTGAGCTGAAATTAGGCAGAGACCCTGAAGATCATGAAGTAGCTGAAGAGATGGAACTATCACTGGATGATTATCGTTCCATGTTAGGCCAGGTCAGTCATCTCGGATGTGTAAGCCTCAATGAGACTCTCGATCACTCAAGTGAAGGCCGATCCTTTCTCGACACCCTGGCCAACCAGAGATCAGACAATAAACCTGGAAAAAGGATAGAAGACCTTGAACTCACCAACCGGATTGCTGGGATATTAGGCCAGCTTTCAAAAAAGGAACGTCTGGTGATCTCTCTTTATTATTATGAAGAACTGGCACAGAAGGAAATTGCCGAAATTTTAGAGCTTTCCGAAGGAAGGGTGTCCCAGCTGCATAGTCAGGCACTTATTAAACTCAAGACGAAAATGGCATCACAACTCTATTGACCTAAAAAATGAAACTTATTTCTCCTACTGCGGTGTTGTTTTGCCTCTTTTTTTTATTTTTTGTTGTGACTCTCGTGAAAGCCCTGGTTTTGAAGAAACAGAAAGATTTTTTTCTCCTCGAACTGACGGAGACAAAAGGATCCTTCGATAAGATGAAAGAGGAACTCAAAAACCTGCACGAAAAGCAAGACAAAAGCGAACAGTTTAAGAACAATCTCACTGCAGCTCAATTAACCACACAGCTGCAGAAACCTCGCCTTTCTGCTCAAACTTTACGTTCAGCCAGTTCGATCCCTGAAAAATATAACTTTGTCCATTCTCTTATCCAGAAGAATATGGGCAGCGAGGAAATAGCTTCAATTCTTTCAATTTCATCCCATGAAGCAGAACAGCTGGTCACCTTGTCAAAACTTGGCAAGGCCAATTAAAAAATACGTTTAGATGATTCTCATCAGTTAAGAATTCATACTAAACGACCGATATAATGATAGTTCAAAAAACAAGTGAACCTTAACCTGAAAAGATAAAATGGTCTCAGGAAAATACAGTGCCCTTGCAGGAGCCATCTCGCGGGAACAATCCATTGCAAACATCAGTGCCAATCTGGCCAATATAAATACCAACGGATATAAAAGATCCAGTATCAGTTTTGAATCTATTCTGAAAGGTACGCAGCAGTCCAATGAGGCCAAAGGCATTAATTATAACAGGATTCGTAACACCTTCACTGATTTCAGCCCAGGAGCAATGCGCCAGACAGAAGATCCTCATGACCTGGCGATTCAAGGCGATGGTTTTTTCAAAGTACGGGGACCTGGAGGTGTGCATTATACAAGAAGAGGGGACTTTGCCATAAACCAGGATGGACTGCTCACCACCAGTAACGGCCTTCCGGTCCTCGATGAAGCAGGGTCAGAAATAACCATTCCCGATACAGACACGAGTAAAGTAGCAGTTGGAGATGATGGCACAATTTACATTCTTGGACAGGAAGCCAGTCGTGAAGAAGTTGCCAAAATTGCAGTCGTAGACATTGATGACAAACTCAAGCTCAAACGTGAATCAGACACCACCTTTTCCCTGGAAAATGGCGGCAGCGAAATAGAGAGTGAACACTACCGGGTGATTCAGGGAAACCTTGAGCTGTCAAATGTTAATATGGCAGCTGAAATGGCCAAAATGATAGACAGCCACCGGATATTTGAAACTTACCACAAAGTATTAAAAAGTTATTCCACTATTAATGAGCAGCAGCAAGAGCTGGGAACCGTTGGTTAGTACTCCGTCCCAAAAGACTTAACAAATTTTTCGGAAATTTAATAAAAGGATCACCATGATCAGATCACTTTGGACCGGCACCACAGGAATGCACACCCAGCAGTTGAATATAGATGTTATAGCGAACAATCTTGCCAACGTCAGTACGACAGGATTTAAAAAAAGTAAAGCCGATTTCCAGGATCTTCTCTATCAGACCATGAAAGTTCCCGGCAGTCAGACCTCATCCGATACCGAATCACCAACCGGGATACTCGTGGGACTTGGAGTGAAACCGGCCGCAGTAACCAAGGTTTTTACCCAGGGTGACCTTATTTTAACAGAAAATGAACTTGATATAGCCATTGAAGGTGACGGGTTTCTCCAGGTTGAGCTGCCAAACGGAAATACATCCTATACACGGTCAGGAGCATTAAAAAGAGACAGTAATGGCCGAATTACCACATCTGATGGATACCCGATTATCCCGGAAATCACGATTCCCGATGGTGCCAGACAAATCTCTATCAGTGAAACAGGGATTGTCAGCGCCATAATCGGTGACGACACCGAGAGCACTGAACTGGGCGATATTGAACTTGCCGGATTTACCAATAATGCAGGGTTGGCAGCCCAGGGAAAAAATCTTTTCGAAGAAACCACCGCATCCGGCACCCCCCAGATCGGGACCCCGGGAGAAGACGGATTTGGTACCATTCTACAGACATACCTGGAAGGATCCAATGTGAATATTGTTGAAGAACTGGCCAATATGATCACTACTCAGAGGGCCTATGAGATCAACTCTAAAACAATTCAAACTTCAGATGAAATGATGCAGACAACCAATAACCTTATCTGATTATGGTTAAATCTCTACTTATAACTGTATTTTTTATTAGTTCAATCCTGCCATGCGAAGCCCTGCAGATCACCTTCAGGCAAGAGGCTCGAACAGATGGTTCTACTGTAACCCTGGGAAATATAGCGAAGTTCGACGAAAACACCGAAATGGCCCAGGCTCTTGCCAGCCAGAAAGTTGCCCAGTCCCCTCCTCCGGGAGAATCAGTCAGCCTCAGCTCCCTGGCCATAAAAAAACGGTTGCTTAGCACGCTCTCTCTTCCAGATTCAATTCTTTGGAAAGGCGCTCGATCTGTCCGTCTCAAGCGTACCGGCATCCAGATCGGGTCAACTAAAATTCAGGCGATCATCGCTGAATATCTACACATCAATAGAGAAAATCTGCCGGATGCTGAGATACGCTTTATCCCTGCAGCCTTACCGATCCCTTTTATATTGCCGACCGGCGACCTTACATATGAAGTCATTCCTTCAAATCCACGTATACTCGGAAGTTCAAGATTCTCCATCATTTTCAGAGTAGACAATCATATTGCAAAAAACATGTCTGTAAGGGGTAGAATTGAGGCCCTGGCTTCGGTCGTAGTTGCCGCTGGAAGACTGACAAAAGGTTCTATTCTTTCCCCCGGGGACCTCACTCTTGCTGTAAAAGATCTCAATAAAACATCCAATCCTGGACTTGACATTAACAATTTTTCAGGAAAAAAACTGAAACGAAACATTAAAGCAGGAACTCCAGTTACGCTTTCCATGATCACCATCCTTCCTGTGGTAAAACGAGGCGAGAGAGTCAAAATCGTCATCAGTTCCGGCTCTATGCAACTATCAGCCAGTGGAATTGCTCGCACCGATGGAAGGAGGAACCAGATGATCCGAGTACAAAACATCAGTTCTAATAAAATTATCTATTGCCGAGTTGCAGCTCCAGGGCTCGTGGAGGTTATATTATAATATGAGAAACTTACTTTTAATTACACTCTCTGTACTCATTTTTTCATCCTGTTCCAAGCCCAGCCCTCAGGTTACAAAAATCCCTGAACCCCTTGAAGAAATACAATCAACAGATATGGAAAGGGGTGAAGCCGGCTCTCTCTGGAACAGACGTAACAGCTCTTTATTTTCCGATCGAAAAGCGCAAAATATCGGTGACATAGTTACCGTGCTTATTTCTGAACAGGCCAGCGCCTCAAAAGAAGCTTCCACCCAGACAGACAGAACAACAAACTTTCACGCTGCAATCCCGAATTTTTTTGGTCTGGAAAATGATAAGATCTGGAATGGGCACAATCCCATTGATCTCAATAATCTTGTCAATGCTGATTTCAGCAATGGTTTTGATGGAAATGGAACTACAACCCGTAATGAAGAATTAAATGCCTCACTTACCACCCAGGTAGTTGGCAGATATGCAAACGGACAACTGAAAATCAGAGGCGGTAAAGAGGTGATGGTCAACAACGAAGTCCAGCTTATCTATCTTACAGGTATTATCAGGCCGGTAGATATAACTGCTGCCAATACTGTGAGTTCCGACAAGATCCTTAATGCCCGAATTTCGTATACAGGCAAAGGTGCAATCAGTGATAAACAGGAACCGGGCTGGATGATGCGTACTTTGGATAATATCTGGCCCTTCTAGACTGGTATTGTGTCAACCCTCAAATGTCGCACTCGTGTCATTCCCGCGCAGGCGGGAATCCAGAAGTCTTTACTGTGGACCTAGATTCCCGCCTGCGCGGGAATGACGGTTGGTTAGCGTCATTTTACGGTGACACGACACTAGACACAACACCAGTTAATACTACTGGACAAACCTATACACACCACTAAACCAGGCAAGCTTATGAAACTCATCCTGTCACTGTTAATTACTGCATCTCTGATATGCATCTTCCCGGTTGATAAATCAGAGGGGGTAAGAATCAAAGACATCGCCCAGCTCCATGGAGTTAGAGAAAATCAACTCATGGGATACGGCCTCATTACCGGATTAGCCGGTACAGGCGATGACATGAAAAAATCAAAATTTACCCTGCAGGCCATCTACAACATGATGACACGGCATGGTATAACACTCAATCCTGATAAAATAAAAGATATTAAGATAAAAAACGTCGCAGCAGTCATGGTTATCGCCTCCCTGCCACCATTTGCCCGAACCGGTTCAACCATAGACGTCCAGGTTTCCTCCATGGGAGACTCTAAGAGCCTTGCAGGGGGAACATTGCTTATGACACCCCTTGTCGGCGCAGATGGAAAAGTGTATGCAGTGGCCCAGGGACCTCTTACTGTTGGAGCTTTTTCTTTTGGCGGTAAAGCTGCCCAGGTCCAGAAGAACCACCCTACAGTTGGTCGTATTGCAGGAGGTGCCCTTGTCGAGAACACGGTTCCTGTTAATTTAGGTGGAGACGGTACCCTTGAATATCAGCTTCGCAATGCAGATTTCACCACCTCGGCTAATATGTCCAGGGCGATTAATCATACCTTTGGTGCGAATACCGCTTTTCCTGATAATTCCGGGACTGTGAAAATTTCTATACCGTCACAGTTTAGAAAAAACATAGTCGAATTTATTGCCCGTGTTGAACGCCTTGATGTGCGGGCAGATTCTACTGCCAGAGTAGTGGTTAACGAACGAACAGGCACTATTGTCATGGGCAAAGATGTACGCTTATCCACTGTAGCAGTATCCCATGGTAATTTGAGCCTGATTATCCGCGAGGACTATAATGTATCGCAACCAAGACCTTTGGGAGAAGGTAGAACCGTCGTTACTCCTGAAACCGATATGGAGGTTGTAGAAGAAGGAGGCGAACTTGTCCTTCTGGATATGGAAAATGGCGTTTCCATTGGAGAGATTGCCACCGCACTTAACGCTATAGGGGCAACCCCCAGGGATCTGATAGCAATTTTCCAGGCTATTAAAGCCTCAGGTTCCATGCATGGTGACTTAATTATACTGTAGTACTACAGGTTGTTTAGGCTCATTAACCTAGAGCTCTTTTACCAGGAATAAACAATGGACTTAAAGTTAGATCCAAGAATTCTTATCAGCCCGCCCACACAAACATCAACAAATCGTAAAGAGAGAGACCTCCAGGCTCTCAAGGAATCAAGCCGGCAATTTGAAACTCTTTATGTGATGGAAATGATGAAGGCTATGCGTAAGTCGATACCTGAAGGAGGACTGTTTGAAAAAAGCATGTCCACTGATATATTTCAGGAAATGATAGATATGGAAACCGCAAAATCAGCTACCCGTGGTCCTGGACTCGGTTTAGCCACTGCCATATATAACCAGATGGCCCCTCTCATTGAAAATAAAAAGTAGTTTTATTATTTTCTGTTCCACCAGTTCCTCTCCCCTAGGTTTTTTTCTAAAGATTCTCCTCTGCACCACCGATAATAAGAGTAACAGTAGATCGGATAAAGCCCCAACAGTGCATGGACGCGCTGAAAAATCCGCAGGGAGGCACA
>DAOVUU010000036.1 GCA_030632405.1 Desulfobulbaceae bacterium
AGCGCTTGCCGGATATGAAAAAGTGCAACACCGGGAAGATGCATATATAAAAGACAATTCAACTATTTATTGCATCAAGACAACTGAAGACTTATGGCTACCCTGAAGTTTACCTTTCACCGGAAGCACTACTTTACATGACGGTGTTCAGCGGAGAAGATTATTGATAAGTACCTTATATTTCTTCTCTATCACATGTCGTTTCTTCTTCATAGTGTTCGTCAGTTCTTCTCCAAGCTTGAACTCTTTATCAAGAAAAGTGATGCGCTGAAGCTTTTCATAGGGTTTAAACCCCTGTTTCGGCATAAGAATTCGATTCATATCCCGACGAATCTGCTCAAGAACCTTGCTGTCATTCCAAAAGTCAACCCTTCCTTTTTTCAGGCCAATTACTTTTTTACTTACATACTCCTTTAATTCCTCAATATTGGGTACAAGCAGAGCCCCTAAACCCTTTTTATCCTGCCCGACAAGCAACGCATCCTGAATAAAAGGAAACATAGAAAGTGCATTCTCTATCCTGGTAGGGTCAATATTCTCCCCGCTGGACAACACAATGATCTCTTTTGCCCTGCCGGTTATCACAAGCTCACCATTTATCGTCATTTTCCCCAGGTCACCGGTCTTAAAAAAACCGTCCTCGGTAAATGATTTTTTATTTTCTTCTTCATTATTGTAATAGCCGGAAGTCACCTGAGGGCCACTCACTTCTATGGATCCTTCCTCACCATCAGGCAGAATTTTCCCCTCATCGGAAACTATCCGCAATGTGGTGTTTGCCACCGGTGGCCCCAGGGTCCCCCAGGTCCTGCAGGTAAGCCCTCTTCCGGCAATTGCGGGAGAGCACTCGGTCATTCCATAAGCATTCACTATCCGGATACCAACGGCGTCTATCCACTCTTCAAGATGTGGAGCAAGAGTACCTCCGCCGCTTATAGCGAGGCGTAACTGCCCCCCAAACCTCTGACGCACCATAGCAAGCTTTTTATCAGCAAACCGGTAGAGTGGATAAAGTAAAATCATTTTACATGAAGCCCCGGTTTTCTCGATGGCCGACAACACGGCTCCTTTGTCTCTAAAGACAGGTATCCGCCCAAGAACCTTTCTTCGATTCCGTCGATACCCGGCAGATCCCCAAACCAGTACTCTGAAAAGATTTTGGGCCATATCCCCTTTTTTACTGACAGCCAGCTGCACCTTTGAATAAAGGGACTCCCATACCCGCGGTACGGTAGCCACCAATGTAGGACTATATTTCTCGAGATCCTGGCCAAAACGTTTAACCGAAGAATAGACCAGGGTGGTCCCCCGGGCAAGAGCGACGTACTCGGCGGTACGCTCAAAGATATGCCAACTGGGAAGGATGGAGAGCCAATGATCATTTTCTGTCAATTGAATTATCTCGGGAACAACATGAACATTATGCATAATATTTGAGTGGGAAAGCATCACTCCTTTTGGCAGACCCGTCGTACCCGAGGTATAAATAATAGTCAGTAAATCGCTGGCCCGCAGCTGCTCTCCCTGCTCAAAGAAGGCTTCCATATCCTTTATACTGTAACGCCGATCTCTCAACAGATCATTATAGGCATAGAGATTTCCGAACAATGTATGCAACCCCTGACCGGTCATCGCAAAAACAGTTTTAAGCTGTTTACAACCTTCCAGAAAACTCTTGTGACTCTCCAGGAGAGTATCGGTCTCTACGATAAGAAATGTGCAATTGGCATTATTAACTATAAACTCGAGTTCCTGGGTCGGGGTATCTGAGCCACGGGGGACATTAACTGCGCCGATAGACATCATGGCCAGATCAGTTACCATCCAGGCATACCGGTTGTCAGAGAGCAGCATCACCTTGTCGCCTCTTGACATACCGCGACGCTGAAAACCCTTTGCCAACAGCAGTACATCCTCAAAAAGTTTGCCGTAAGTTACCCGGTGTTCTTTGCCTGCGGCGGTATATATATAGGCGATATTGTTGCCATACTGTCTCACACAGTTAACAAAAAAAGAATACAGGGTATCCGGATTTTCATATACCGGCAGGGCGGCAGGATCAAATAATCGAACTTCACTCACTCTTTCTCTCCCCAGTGGACTGCTATGGTTCCAAACATGAATTTTTTAAAACTAACCTGCGTAAACCCAGCTTCTTTGAACAGATGAGCAAGCTCTTCAGCTGTATAGAACTCCATCGTTGATCCTGTTAAATATGCGTATGCCGTTTCGTCATCCGCAATAAATTTTCCCATGGCAGGGATACAGAACCGAAAATAAAACTGTAAGAATGGATAAATCATATTCTTAACAGGTGGTGTCGTATCCAGGCAGACAACTCTTCCACCCGTCTTGAGCACCCGGGAGACCTCTTTCAGTACTTTTCCGGCATCGTCAACATTTCTCAACAGGTAACCAAAAGTTACCGAATCGAAAACACTATCCACAAAAGGCAGATTATTTGCATCACAGGCCTGCCAGTGAATCGATTTTGCAGCAAATCTGTTACGTGCCTCAAGCAGCATATTCAGAGAAAAATCGGCGCCGATTACTTCAGCACCATAGGTATCAACCATCAATGCCGCTATATCCCCAGTACCTGTAGCCAGGTCCAAACTCTTATCTCCATCTGGATCACCCGCTTTTTTTACCACGAATTTTCGCCATCTCTGGTCTTGACCCATGGTCATGACGCGGTTCATCATATCATATCGACCGGCGATGGCGTCAAACATTTTCTGTACACCAGGTCCCTTACTCAAACAATATCCTCCAAGCCACAATTTAACGAGAAAAATCCTAAATGATTCAGCAAGGGGCAGATCCCGGTGTTCTCGGAAAAGGAATTACCTCACGTATATTTTTCATACCTGTAACAAACTGAACGAGGCGTTCAAACCCCAGCCCAAAGCCGGAGTGCGGTACTGTACCGTAGCGGCGAAGATCCAGATACCAGTCATACTCATTAATATCTATCTGCGCCTCTAACATACGTGATTTAAGTACATCAAATCTCTCCTCACGCTGACTGCCCCCAACTATCTCCCCAATACCCGGCACGAGAATGTCCATTGCAGCAACGGTTTTTCCATCATCATTCATGCGCATATAAAACGGTTTTATTGCCGCTGGATAATCTGTCACAATTAAGGGACACTTAAAGACCACCTCGGTCAGATATCGTTCATGTTCTGATTGAAGATCTGTCCCCCATTCCACAGGAAACTCGAATTTCTTTCCTGCCTTCAACAAGATTTCTACAGCCTCCGTATACGTGGTATGGCCAAACTTTTTATCAACTATCCCGTGGAGCTTACTCAGCAATCCTTTTTCAATAAATTTATCGAACAGGTTAAGATCCTCGATACAGTTGCCCACCACATCTTCGAGAACATATTTCAATAGATCTTCTGCGATCTGCATATTCCCTCTCAGATCACAAAAAGGCATTTCCGGTTCAATCATCCAGAACTCAGCTAAATGTCGCGACGTGTTTGAATTTTCAGCCCTGAATGTCGGTCCAAAGGTGTAAACATCGCCAAGTGACAGTGCGTAGACCTCCGCCTGTAACTGACCACTTACTGTGAGACCGGCACTTTGGCCGAAAAAATGTTGCCCTTTTCCTTTTTGGTCTGGAGTCGTAACCTGAAACATCTCCCCCGCACCCTCACAGTCGCTCGTCGTAATAATTGGTGTATGCACCTGGAAGAAACCTTTCTCCTGGAAGAATTGATGCACTCCGTAGGATAACCTTGATCGCACCCGACTGACTGCACCCAGCGCATTTGTGCGGGGCCGCAGATGGCTTAGATCTCTCAAAAACTCAAAGGAATGCCTCTTTTTTTGCAGGGGATAGGTCTTGGGATCGGCCAACCCTACTACAATAACTTCATCAGCATGAATTTCCACTTCCTGCCCTTTGGCCGGTGATTCTTTTAATTGCCCCCTGATTATTACACTGCAACCCGTTGTGAGCTGTTTAATTTCCCGGCTATAGTTTTCCAGATCTTCATTGGCAATTATCTGCATATTGGCAAGACATGAACCATCATTAACCTCCAAAAAGGAAAATTCACCCGTATCCCTGCGTGTTCTGATCCACCCTGCAATTGATACAGTCTTGTCGACAGGCTTGTCTTTAATCAGTTCTCTGATCCGTTTCTTCATTAGACCTCCATTTTTATAACATGTATTCCTGTCTCACATTTGCCAGAGCGGCAAATATGGATTGTTTTCCTGCCGGCTCTTCACTGTACAGATAATCCAGCAATTTTCGAACCGTCTCACGACGGGTTTTATCGGCTAATGGACAAAGGTTGGCAACAGGACTAATTTTAAGTGAAGTTGCTATCTCAATCACTTCTTTTTTCTCAATATAGGCAAACGGCCGTATGATAGAAAAGCTCCCATCGAACAGTTTCTGCCTGGGCAGCATCGTCGATATATTCCCACTGTAAAGAATGTTAAGAAAAAAAGTTTCAATAAGATCATCCTTGTGATGCCCAAAGGCGATTTTATTAAACCCTCTCTCCCGGGCAAGATCGAAAAGCTGACTCCGCCTATTGCGTGCACACTGAAAACAGGTTCTGTCCTCATTGTCAATTTTCCACGCTTCATCTATATTATAATCGATTGAAAACTTCTCCAGCTGTCTCCCTATCGACACTTCAGGACCAGCCATCCCTTCATGTTGCCGCCAGAATCCATAATCGATAATCTGGCCCTTCACTTCAAAACGGATCGGTGCTTTTTCCTGCCACATCTTCAGTACCCAGGCAAGAGCCATGCTGTCAATTCCACCTGAGACTCCAACCATGACCCTATCTCCATCAGCCAGCATTCCATAGTCATGCATTACCTGACCAATTTTTCTATTAAGACGTGGGGGAAGCTTTAAATAACGCTGCATGTGTGATAGTTTTTTTCGAATAAAAAAACCCGCGACTGTGAAAAAACAGCATCGCGGGAGAAGATTCTTTTTTCAAGCCATATTCTTTCAGCAGAACTCAATGATGATGGCGTCGTAAAAACCTAAAATTTCGGATGGCTAAGTAAAAAACTTCATAAGCGAGGCGCGTAAATTTTCTATTATCTTGGCGTACTATAGTACGTCGTGATGATAGAAAATTTACAGCAACGAAGCAGGTGAAGAGTTTTTACGACGCCATCAATTAAGATATGGGCAGTCGGCCAACCGCTCTTTAATACCCTGTTCAAGAAGCTCTTCAACACTGATCCATTTAAAGCCTCTGCTCTGGGCTTTGTCAAATGAAAGCACATTACTTAAAAAAGACTCCTGGGTTTCCTTGAAGTCCGCCGACCAGAGTACACTACCGGTGGATGAACGCCTGAGAACCATTTTGAAGTTTGCTGATGCAGGCGACTCTGATGCATATTCTCCACCTTCACGCTGTTTGAAACGCCCCACTGTTGTCATCAGAACCCCCTCACAGTTGAGCTTTTTACCTAGCATAGCAACAGTCCCTGATATACCGCCGGATATTTCCGGTATAAGAGTGGTTATTTGATTTGAGGTAATGACCCTCACCTTCGGGTTATCAGCCAGTTCCTTTGACATAACAGCAGTAGCGAAAAAAGCCCCATCCTCTAACTCCTTGGCATCACTGAATTTTATTGTGTCATCCTTGCCCAGTGAGGTACCAGCAGGCAATACAACAATACAGGCCAGTGGTTCAACTGGAACCTCAACCGCCTCACCTTGTCCTTTACCTGAAAAAGATGAACATGACGATAACCAAAGCAAAACACAACTCAATATTAAAATAGTACTGCATAATTTTTGCACGAATTCACCTTTCGATAAGTTTTTTACTTGATGGCGTCGTAAAAAGTCTGATCTACTGCGTTGTAGGTTTTTTCCAGACACTCGACATACCACATGTATGGTCGAGTACCTATAAAAAACACTACGCCTCGAAGTCTACGCTTATCTGTATATCAAACTTCTCGAAGTCTACGCTTATCGGACTTAGCCATCTATGGCTTAGAATAACCTTTTTACGAGATTGTCGACAAATCATGAGATAAAAAATTCACAGACACCCTTTTGAAGACAACGAGCCTGATATCTGTATCCCGGTAGTGGCACTGTTTAATGCACGGCCAAATCCTTTAAATATGGCCTCCAGAATATGATGACCATTCTCGCCGTGCAAAAGATCAATGTGGAGAGTCAACCCGCCATGCTGACAAACAGCACGGAAAAATTCTTTGCCAAGGAAAGTGTCAAAAGTGCCTAGTTTTTGCTCCTCAACACAGACATCGTAATGGAGATAAGGCCGATTAGAAATATCAATAACAACTCTTGCCAAAGTCTCATCCATGGGGAGATAACAACTTCCATACCTTGCTATACCACCTTTATCTCCTAATGCCATGGAAATTGCCTGACCAAAACAGATCCCAATATCTTCAACCGTATGATGATCGTCAATCTCTGTATCACCTTCTGCTTTCAGCTTAAGATCAAAAAAACCGTGCACAGCAAAAAGAGTGAGCATATGATCCAGAAAAGGTACACCGCTATCAATTTCAACCTGACCGCTTCCGTCCAGGACAAAGTCAAGCTGAATATCCGTCTCTTTTGTTTTCCTTCCGACTGAACCCTTGCGGTTACTCTCAAATGTATCCATCTAGTATTTCCAATTAAATTAAGCTACGATAGTGCCGTATAAATGTGTATTTAAATTAAAGAAATCAACTCTTTTGAAGAGTATATTAAGAACTATTATACCCTATGCAAAAAAAACCTTCTCTATTTTTCGTGACAGTTTAGTGGAAAATAATTATAGTGTTGTGTTCGTGTTGACTTTTTTTTATTGACACTAATTTTAAGACTTTGTATAAACACCCCAGTTTTGACACACAGAAACACATCGAGCGGGAATAACTCAGTGGTAGAGTGTAACCTTGCCAAGGTTGAAGTCGCGAGTTCGAATCTCGTTTCCCGCTCCACTATAACTTCAAAAGGTTCGACGATACTCGGACCTTTTTTTATTAATTGATACACCATTTTGAGGGATACAATGAAAACCTATCTTGCTCCAGTCAACGAGATCGAGAGAAAATGGTACGTTGTCGACGCAGAGAACAAGGTACTAGGACGTCTGGCATCTGAAATAGCCTCCCGGCTCCGTGGCAAACACAAACCGACTTTTTCATCCTTTATCGATAATGGTGATTTCATTGTTGTAACCAATGCTGAAAAGGTCCAACTTACTGGAAATAAATTAAACAATAAGAAATACTATCGTCACACGGGCTATGTTGGTGGAATCAAAGAGATCAGTGCCAAAGAACTCCTGATCAAGGACCCCACTTCGCTCATCACCGCTGCGGTAAAAGGCATGCTCCCAAAAAACAAACTTGGAAGAGCTCAGCTTCAAAAGCTGAAAGTCTACGCCGGCAAAGACCATCCACATGCAGCACAAATGCCTGCTGCCTTAGATATTTAATTCTGGAGAGAAGATATGGCTCAAGATAGTTTTTATGCCACCGGTAAAAGGAAAAATGCAGTCGCCAGAGTGTGGCTCACACCCGGAACAGGTAAGGTAACCGTGAACAAAGTGGAAGTCGATGCTTATTTCGGTCGGATTTTCAAAAGCCACAAGATTGAAACACCTTTCAAAGTAACTGAAACAACTGAGCAATACGATGTTATAGCTACCCTGAAGGGGGGTGGGAAATCTGCTCAGGTAGATGCGTTATGTCATGGCATCTCCAGGGCTCTTCTTGAGACAAACCCGGATACTCGGCTCCCTCTGAAACAGTCCGGTCTCCTCACCCGTGACCCACGCATCAAAGAACGTAAAAAGTATGGCCAAAAAGGCGCCCGTGCAAAATTCCAGTTCTCAAAACGTTAAGATTCCATCTAACTTTTCTTATTTTGCCGAAACGGAGTGGCACTAAATAAGGAACTGTGATTAAAAGTACTCTTTTCAAAGGAAATGACAGTTCTACTGTTATTTCCTTTTTTTATTTCAATAAAATATCTGCCCCTATTCACTCAGGAGGTCTTAGTGATGATTAATGTTGGAATTATCGGCGGCTCTGGCTATACAGGAGTGGAGTTGGCAAGAATCCTGTGCAACCATCCGGAAGTTAAAATAACAGTCGCAACATCAAGACAGTTTGCCGGGCAACCTCTCGCCAGACTATTCCCCAATTTAAAAAACAGGCTTGACATAGTTTTTGAAAATAGTTCTCCGGAACAGTTATGTGAGAAGGCTGACTTTTTCTTTGCCGCGGTACCTCATAAAACAGCTATGAATATTGTACCTGATTTACTGTCTGCCGGAAAAAAAGTAGTCGATCTTTCAGCTGATTTCCGTATTAAGGACATCGCCACTTATGAAGAATGGTACCAACCTCATACTTCCTCTTATCTACTTGATGAAGCAGTCTATGGTCTTCCTGAAATCCATAGAGGTGCAATCGTAAAAAGTTCCCTGGTGGCCAATCCCGGTTGTTACCCTACTTCAATAATATTAGGGCTTGCTCCACTGCTTAAGGCGGGGGCAATCGATCCTCACTCAATCATCGCCGATTCTAAATCGGGAACATCCGGCGCCGGTCGTGCAGCAAATGTGGGCACACTTTTCTGCGAAATACATGACGGTTTCAGGCCATATAAAGTGGGCAGAAGCCATAGACATACTCCTGAAATAGAGCAGGAACTTGGCTCTGTTGCAGGTGAAAAAATAACTATTTCATTTACACCTCATCTTCTTCCAATTTCCCGGGGAATTTTGAGCACTGTCTATGCCACTCTCAGTCCCGATTTCAACCGATCCATCATTTCTGAACTTTACGAGGAGATGTACTCAACACAACCTTTCATTCGTCTACTTGATGAAGATGATTTCCCCGCTACCCAATATGTACGAGGCTCCAATTTTTGTGACATATCTTTCAAAATTGACACTGCAACAAACCGTATCATCGTCATGACCGCCATTGACAATCTCGTTAAAGGTGCTGCCGGACAGGCAGTTCAAAACATGAATCTGATGTGCGGTTACGAGGAAGTTACCGGGCTGGAAATTGTGCCCCTTTTCCCATAATAAAATGCAGGGTACCCTGGAAAGTTTACATTTTTATTCAACATTGAGATTATGCAAAAAAGTAATATTACAAGGTGACTTGTAGTCCAAACTTCAGTCAAATTCTATGGATCATTCATACCGCAATCTCAGGTTGTTAATTGCCTACGATGGTACGGAATTCAGTGGATGGCAGAGGCAGAAAAATGCCAGGACTATTCAAGGCGATATAGAGGCCTGCCTCAAAAGAATGGCAGGGAAAGAAATTTCACTGCATGGAGCTGGCAGGACAGATGCCGGTGTTCACGCTGAAGGAATGGTCGCACATTTTAAAACTGTACGATCCACCTCACCGAAAGAATTTCTTCACGGTCTGAACTCGATGCTTCCCAGGTCTATTCGTATCCTCGATGTAAACAATGCTACTGAGAACTTCCATGCAAGATTCTCCGCCACAGGAAAACAGTACCGGTACACCATTTTCAACGGCAGGATCCAACCTCCATCGAAACGACTCTACTCCCTGCACATAAAAGACAGTCTCAATCTAAAACAAATGCAGGAATGTCTGAAGCAGCTTGTAGGCACCCACGATTTTTCGTCTTTTGAGAACTCAGGTTCAAGGGATAAGACTAACTCGTCCGGACGAGGTGCAGTCAGAACTCTCTCGATTGCATCTCTTACGAAAATAGATGAGAATTATCTTGTCTTCGAATTTATAGGTGATGGCTTCCTGCGCCAAATGGTACGCAATCTGGTCGGGACTATACTTGAATCGGGAAGAGGACGACTGTCAGTTGACACTTTCAGAAAAGTTCTGAATGCAAAAGACCGGAACCTTGCAGCTGCTGCTGCCCCACCTCAAGGCTTGAGTCTCATAAAAGTATTCTATTAATCCCTATTTTTTCAGTGCAGAATGTCTTGCCAGCAATGATTGCAGTTTCCACGGTGAAGAGAGGCAGATACCCGCCTCATCACAGATAGTCATCACATCACAGAATGCGAGGAACTCTGCGTGACTGTCGCTCATCTGGAAGTCTCTGCGTTGAATTATATTCAATTGTCTTTTCATATCAAGACCTTCAATTTTCAAACTTTTCAACCAACCATTTTCCACTTCACGACATATACATAGAGCTGAGAGACAGGCAATTCCGGCACCGGATTCAACTGCTCGCTTGATAGGTTCCGGGTGCCCCATCTCCATCACCACATTCAACTCATCGATATAGCAACCAATTTTTTGTCGAACAATAGTGTCGGTCCCTGATCCGCGCTCTCTCATAACCCAGTTCTTACCCTTAAAGTCCGTTTTAAGATCAAAAACGTCATTATGCGCCAGAGGATCCGTAGGGCCACAGAGTATGACGAGTTCATCTTTAAACCACGGTCGAACAAGTATCTCCTCTTGTTTTGACAATGGCCCTTCCAGGAAACCAAAATCCATCTTCTTTTCAAAAACGAGCTGTTCGGCATACTTTGTGCCAAACACAAATAAATTAATATGCACCTTGGGATGTATACGCTTGAATGCACCAATGAGATATGGAAGTATATAGTTTCCCAGAGTGGTGCTGGCAACAATCTCAAGCTGCCCTTCCAACGTATCATTTCTTTCAGACATGATATTTTCGATACTGCTGACCTGGCAGGTGATGTCTTTTGCCAGCGGCAGCAGATAACGGCCACGGGAATTGAGTATCAGACTTCTCCCATGCCTGTCAAAGAGAGACCCACCAAGCTGATTTTCAAGCTCTGCCAAAGCCATACTCACTGCAGACTGTGTAACAAACAGCTTTTTACTCGCTTTCGTCACTTGAGCTGTTTCTGCAACAGCAATAAATATCTCTAGTTGTCTCAAAGTGATAGACATAATACCGCCTTAGATTAT
>DAOVUU010000159.1 GCA_030632405.1 Desulfobulbaceae bacterium
ACCAAATAGAATTCCCAGGCTCCAGTCAGGGGCAACAGACATATCTGAATAAAAAGGTGCCAACAGTTGATATACACCAACACCGGCTACAGAAGTAACAAACGTTCCCAGCAATGCTGCACCTGCCACCGCATACACAGGGAGATGAAAAAATGCGACAAAAAAAGGGGCTATAATTGCCCCTCCACCAATCCCGTATATTCCACCTATAATCCCAACAATGAAACAGAGTAGACTTACACCTGGGACTGAAAAAGAATAGCGCTGCCCACTAAATATGAATTTGACCTGTTTCAAAGAAAAACGGGTATCCGAAATCACAAATTCACTTTTTTGTACCGATGATTCCCTTTTTGGAAGACCGGTTTTTTGTTTCCTGCTGTTAACTATATCAGAAAAAAGCTTACTTCCAATATACAACAGAACAATTCCGACGAAACACTTAAAAATTTTTGGATCAGGCAGATATGCCAATCGAACCCATGCGCCAATCAGCACTCCCGGCAACGTGCCGGCTATGACAACCCAGGTCAAGGGCCAGAGCATACGTTTTTCTTTTATATATCGCCATACACCGCTTGGGGTAGCTATGATATTAAATAACTGGTTTGTACCACTTACAGACGGTGCCGTATAGTTTAACACACTCATCTGAAAGGGTAACAGAAGGAATGCACCCGATACTCCGCCCATTGAGGTAAAAAATGAGACCACAAAGGCTGTCAACGGCGGAATAAACAGCCAGGTTGTAACACCTGAGGCAGGAAAATTAATATATAGAAAATCCATAGTTAATATTCCTCTAGAACATGATGCCCTACGGGCAAGTACAGCTAATTGCTAACAGCTAACTGTTATTCATAACTCACAGATCGAAAAAATATATTAACCAAGTGAAACTTTCTTTTTCCGATACATTTATACTATCCACCCTTACTAGCAGACTTTATTCCAAAAGTTTTCTGAGGGATAGTGCAAGCCCCTAAAAATTTTACCGCGACTCTATTTTTTTATTCGAGCCTATCATCCCAAAGCTACATCGAGAATCATCATTACCGAAAAACCGGTCATTGTGGCCATAGTCACCGTGTCTATATTTTCAGGATTTTTCTGGGATTCCGGAATAAGTTCTTCTACTACGACAAAAATCATCGCACCAGCAGCAAAACAGAGCGCATACGGCAGAATGCTCTGCATTTTCAGGACAAAAAGTGCTCCAATGACTCCGGCAACAGGTTCTACTATGCCAGAAGCCTGCCCCAGGAAAAAACTCTTACCTTTGCTCAGCCCTTCCCTTCTCAAAGGAACCGACACAGCAGTCCCCTCAGGGAAATTCTGTATTCCGATACCAATTGCCAGAGCAATTGCTCCACCAATTGTAGCCGACGGGAGATCAGCAGCAACAGCTCCGAAGGCGACACCAACAGCCAGTCCCTCAGGAATATTGTGGAGCGTTATAGCAAGTACCAGAAGAGTGGATCGTTGCCATGACGTCTTTATCCCTTCACTTTTATCAACAGATAAACCTGGATGAAGATGGGGTAAGAACTTATCAGTCAATCTCATAAAGACTCCTCCCCCCATAAATCCAACGGCGGCAGTGAGCCATGGAATATGCCCAAGTTGTTCTGCCATCTCGATTCCCGGAGCGAGAAGAGACCAGAAACTGGCAGCAATCATCACACCCGCAGCAAAACCGAGCATTGAATCCAGGACTTTTGGGTTTATAGTTCGCGTGAAAAATACCAGGCTGGCTCCTGCAGCAGTTACCCCCCAGGTAAAAAGTGTGGCAATCAGCGCCTGGGTGACAGGGTTGAACTGAAGTATGAAATCGATCATTTTTTTCTCCTGACAAAATTATCGGATTTTTTTCAAGTTCCTCACCACAATAGCTTAGAGGGGAAAAACCACAAGACCTTTACTTTTTTTTGTGCGAATAGCTACCCAGAAATTAAGAGAAAAAGAGATGGAGAGAAATTTTTGACAAAAAAAAAGACCCCGCAAAATGCGGGGTCTTTTTTTTGCTAAATATCAGCTATTTTACTGCTTGACAACATTCTCAGCAGCTGGTCCCTTGGGGCCGTCAACAACATCGAAGGTCACCCTTCCACCTTCGTCGAGGGATTTAAAACCATCGCCTTGAATCGCAGAATGATGCACGAAAACATCCTTGCCGCCATCTTCTTCAATAAAACCAAAACCTTTAGCATCATTAAACCATTTAACTGTTCCTTCTGACATTTTGTACTACTCCTTTGTGCTGGGTTCATTTTATGAACCACTTTGTTATAAAACCGAACCGTCAAAATACGACCCGGTAACAGCTTTGTCACCAAAACTGAATTGATATGACTATTTTAGGCTAACCCGAATAGATCGGAACTTTTTAGTACTTTACTCCTGGAAAATTTCTTTCAGAATATATTACTCAGTTTCTTGTTTTTTATAATAGGATTTCTGGAGGAAGGTACTAAATACCAAAATCAAAGGCCACTGCCTTGTTACGTTTGGATGTTCCGTGCCCCCTGGATGACCCCGCTCTTTTTCGAACCTTGGGGAGGCTCTTTATTGTTCTTCCCTCTGTAGAATTCTCCAATATACCTATAACACCTAAGTCTTGTTTGTAAACCATTTTTTTTCCGAGAGTACGGTCCAGGACTCGAAGCATCTTGTGATCGTCTATCGTAACAAAGGTAAAAGCCTCTCCTGTACAGCTTGCACGGCCGGTACGACCGGTGCGATGGGTATACGTCTCCGCTGTACCAGGCATGTCAAAATTAATCACATGTGAAATGCCGGACACATCGATACCGCGAGCTGCGATATCAGTAGCTACAAGAATATTATATGTACCTCGCTTAAAGCCATCAAGAGCCAACTGCCGATTCTGCTGTGAAAGGTTACCCTGGAGCGAAGTGGCTCTGCATCCCATTTTTTGCAGCTGAAGGGCCAGGCTTTTGGCCTTATGTTTTGTTCTGGTAAAAACAATAGCCGTTGCTATTCCCTTTTTTTGCAGAATGTTTTTAAGCAGGGCTGTCTTGTTTTTTTGTTCAACCTTGTAAAAACCATGGGATATTGCTGCGGTGGGTTGAGTATGATTGATCTGAACGGTAACTGGATTGATCATGGCATCTTCGACCAGAGAACGGATCTCCTTTGGCATAGTAGCCGAGAAAACAAGGGTCTGCCGCTGCCTGGGTAAGGCCCTAAGAATCCGACGGATGTCCGGCAGGAAGCCTTGGTCAAACATATGGTCGGCTTCATCTAGGACCATCATTTCTACTGCAGACAGGTTGAAAACCTTTTCATTTAATAAATCGAGGAGACGGCCTGGGCAGGCTACAATAATATCTACTCCCCTTTTAATTTTATTGATCTGGCCCTGTTTACTGACACCACCATAAACAACAACACTACGCAGGTGAGTCTGTCCGCCCATCTTACCTATATAATCATTGGTTTGCTCTGCCAGTTCCCTGGTAGGAGCAACGATCAGGGCCCGAATTTTCCCACGAGGGCCATCATAGAGACGTTGAAGAATAGGAAGAACAAAGGCTGCGGTTTTACCAGTCCCTGTCTGGGCCAGCCCCAGTAGATCCCTTCCTGCTAGAACCGGGGGAATAGCCTGCTCTTGAACCGGGGTAGGTGTAACATAGCTGCAGTGGTCAAGGGCTGATTGTAACCGAGGGTGAAACTTAAATACTGTGAAACTCATTAAAACTCCTTCTGAAAAATAAAAAAACGGAATCGTGATTTTCCCGATCCGTACTCTACAATACAGCATTTACAGGCTGCATGTTTGTAAGTGTATAAAAACAGACTCTTTAGCAATTGGGGAGAACTTCAGATGAGATAGCTTATCGAGGATAACTCAGATGAACACGCTTATGCTGTAATCCTTTTAAGCAATGAGCAAAAAACTTCTACGATGGTAATCGATGCGGACAGAGAATAACTTTGGCATGGAACGTGAAAGAATATGCTTCTACTTAAAGTAGAATCTTGAATTGCCCAACACAATAGTCAGTGATCTGTTTTTTGCAAGTATAAAATACACACTCTTGGAAAAAACATTATCCCTCATCTCACAACCACTTAAAAATGCTCTCTATTTTTGATAGATTCGTAAAGAGGTTATCGCAACCTGAGGTGGCTAAATTAAAAAAGCTCGATATACAGGTAAGCTTAGGCTCCGAGGTGTAGTATTTTTCACAGGTACTCATTTTCATCAGGATGGAGGTACCCATTTTCTTCCTGCTATGATATACAAAAATACCGAGCTAAGAATCACATATCCATACATATCAACATTTTTGGTCTTGAGAACAAATGCCAGCGTGACAATTATCGTTGCACTCACCACGAAAAACAGTGGTTTTGGAATCTGTTTCAAAACCACCTGACCGAAATGAGCAAAGCGTATATGGCTCACCATTAATCCAACGGACACTGCCGCAAAAGCCCAGAGTAAACCAGGTGAAACAACTAAAGAGGCGCCGAGAACAATCAATGCTCCTGCCGGGCTGGGAAGTCCATTAAAAATACCATCGGGTATATCTGTTCGCTTCTTGTCATAGGCTACAAACCGGACAAGCCGATAGGCAACACCGATTAAAAAGAGAAAACAAAATAACCATGCCATTGAACCACCCGATTTCGCAACAACGTAAGCTGGGGCGAGACCAAAGCTGACAAAGTCAGCTATATCATCCAGGTACGGACCATATTTTGTACCGCCATGCTTTTCTGCCATTCTCCCATCAAATAAATCAAAAAGCTGCCCCACTATTATAATGGAAATTGCCCAGGCAAAGTGCCCATTATGCGTGAATACAAGGCTTATAACACCACAAATAAAATTAAGGGTTGAAAGAATATCCGCATATAATTTGTTGGGGATAAATTTAAAGACTATCGAAGCCGCCGCCAGGATAATGCAGGCTATCAAGACTTCGTCACCCATATCGGTCACGCCGGGATTCTTCTCCAGCAACGCGCAAAAAATAACGAGTGCAAAGCAGATGATGGCTTTAATTTTACCAAAATTATTCGCTGCACCAGAAATTTTAAGCAGGGAGAGAATATGCCTTGCAAATAACTGTCCGACAAGTTCAACTGCCACAAGAATCCAGATCAATTTTATTGATATTATTCCTATATAGGCAAAACCAAGCAGAGCAGGAAGATAGGTCAATTTATCGCACAGGGGGTCCAGCCATTCCCCCCACTCTGTACCAAGGTCACACTTCCTCGCGACGATTCCGTCGACACCGTCAAGTATTGCAGCGAAGGTGAAAATCACTATACCTATGGCTTGATACCCGTAACCAAAATAGAGGACAAATCCTATTAACGCCATTCCCGCCCGCCAATAACAGATGGCGTTAGGATGCAGCAGCCATAGATGAGTCAATATATAGTCCTGCATAGATTTTTTACGGAGCATCCAAGAAAACCAGAGATAAAACCCTGTCCCGATGAATGCTGCGACGATAATTACAAATAATCTTTCCATATATTCTCTAGTTAAAGGGAGTACTCTCTACAGATACTCCGCGTTATTTCTCAATTATTTTGTTTTAAAATTACCCAGTGTTATCCGGTTAGAGAATTGTGAAGCATCTAAAACGGATTAAAACCGGACAATACTGAAAATTACCACTAAAATTCAGCTTTCCCAACTGAGCCTCTTTCATAAAGACGGAGACTCTCCCTTAAAATCAATATCAATACGATATTTAACCTGCAGTCCTTTGAGGAAATAACGCAATATTTGATCTTTACAGTCACGATAATGTTTATGATCGGGTCTTCGAAAAAACGCACTTAATTCGTGTTTACTTACAGGTAAATGAGCCAGTACCATTATTTCCAATATATCTTCATCTTTCAGGTTTAATGCAATTTTTATTTTTCTAAAAACGATATTGTTTGTTAAACGCTTCTCTGGAACCGGTTGTGATCCTTCTTTTTTGCCTCGTTTATCATTGATCAAACCATTTAGAAAAAGAGCCAACCGAGTGTCACTGCATTTTTTATACGCTGGATCATCATCTTTTTATAGACAATCACTGACTTGAGCCCGGGTTACCCCATACCCGGCTGAACTGAATATACCAATCATTTTGGAAACGCTCAAATTAAAGATATACCGGATACGACGTAATACATCGTTATTGTTCACTAGTATCTCCTGTCCCTGGGAAATGGAAACTAAATCGAGGACTCAGTTCAGTTTTCCTTTGAGGGGCATAAATGGCGTCAAAAAATAATTTATAAAGCACTCA
>DAOVUU010000324.1 GCA_030632405.1 Desulfobulbaceae bacterium
ACTGAACTTGTGCAATCTTCCATCTCGCCTGAAATTTCAGAATGGACGGCATCCCCAAGAATAATAAGGGTGGCTGTTTTCAGTCTGAGACAGTCGAGGAGGCAGTTTTTAGAGAGAACTATCAGCAGGTTATCTATCTGCGCATGGAGGTCCCCAACTATGACAGGATTATTTTTTTGGGGGAGCTCGATCAGTCCTCCGGGTCTATTCTGGTGGTCGAGGGGACGGTGAGGTTCTTTGAGGAGGGTTGAATTCACAGACTTTAATATCTCTAGGGCTTTGTCTCGCTGGAGAATATTTAAAGGTTTACCGAATATTTTCTGTATCTGGAGGAGCGAACTATACCGGGTGGCCTGCATACGCTCGCGGTAGTCCAGGTTATCGTATCGTGCTATTTTAACGGGGCGATCAATATCGAGAGGTGTGATAATGAGATCACCTTTTCGGTTTGTAACGCTGACATGTCGTTTAGCTACTTTTTTGGAAAATTTAAACAGGCTGTTGTACTCTTGATTTTCTCTGCCGATGATCACCGTCTCTCCCACCCGGATTCTGGCAAAGGCGGAAATCTGTTTAGTTGAGCAGGTCAGTTCGGTGTTGATAAGCCAATTCTTCTGGATGCTATGTTTTTTGATTCCGAGGGGGATTTCCGGATGGAAAAGCAATCGCTGGGAGCCAATGAACATTTCGAATGTTTTACCGTCATGGGCAATTCTGCCGGCTCCTGTTAATTTCTGTTCTTTATCGGTCAGGGAAAGCCATTGAATGGGATATCTGCGTATAAAAAGCCACTTCCATCCTGCCGGGGTCTTCAGACTTGGTCGATCCGGTTTTTTAATGAGAGTCCATGGGGGTACATTGGAAACACCTTTCTCGGCTATCCACATAGGGGCGGTGTCAAGGCCCTGCCGTATATATACGTTGAGTCCAGCTCTGTGCAGATAAAGGGCGACAGCTTGATAAACAGCAGTTTGCTGCTCCACTATTTCCATCGTTAGATTTTCATCGCCAGGGAAATATCCCTGACTCTGGCGGTTTTTTCGTTGCCTGAATATGGTGGCTGGCGGAGGAATAAGAAATTCAAAGATATAACGGTTAATCCAGTTGGATTGAAAAAAGAGTTCCTTGTCGGGTGGGATTAGAATACGTCTGGGGTCAAGCAGAGGGAGTGGGTCAGATTCAAGCCATTCCTGATCAAATACGGTGAGTGCTTCGTCATGATTTTCAAAGGGAAGCCCGAGGTGAACTTCCCTTGGCCTGTAGAGAAGAGATTTATCTTTCCACCAGTTTTTCTGGGTCAGGTTAAGGTACCCTTCATTGGGCCAGCCGTGTATCTGCTCGATATAGTGCGATTTCCCGGCCCCTGGTGGACCCGTAACCACAAGCTGGAGAAATTCCAGCCCAATGGGGAGTTCAAGGCCCCTTATGTTTTGGAGTTCTTTTATGGGTTTGAGGATTTTTTTTAGAGGATCGACCATCTTTTAGAATCTCAAGGCCTTGGAAATTGGTTTATTTTTTTATTTTCTTATACCCCGAAGAGAGTTCTGCTGCCACAGTAACTTGCCTTATTATTTAATAAGGAGTAGTAAGGAGAGGGAATTCTGAGAGAGGAGTCAGGAAAAATGGAAATAATTATCGGTACAATCCCTCCATTGAAGGCACAGGAACAGAAACTGCCATCGAAAGGTTCACCGGCAATTGATGCAGAGTTACTGCATGTTCGGCCGCCAAGAAAGGGGACTGCAGGGCCTTCAGGGATAGAGAGGAGGAACAAGCAGGCTAGTGATCCACGAATTGGAAGGGTTCTCACAATCATGGTACCGGATGCGCGACTTCTTCCCTCCGATATCGATACTGCAAAATATGATGTGAGTATACGTTTTATTCGCAGGTAAAGATTTTTATTCTATAGTCACTAAAATGGGCGATGCCCGTAACCCTGCTTAATACCCAGCAGCCTATACAATCTACTGATTTAGCAGAACGTATTTGAGGTTGTTGCTTTGTTTTTTGCAGCAGGTTCTGAGGGACAAGGTACTTGAAGAGGAGCATGTCCCCCTGGGGGGCATCGTTAAAAAGCGTTCATTGTCCAGATGCCGCATGGACAGGTGTCTGCGCAAAACCCACAGGCGATGCACTTTGTTTCATCCGAAATGTATTCGTAATTTTTTTCTGAACCGGCTTGCCCGCTGTGCTGGGAATTCCCTCCAAGATCCCGGCGACTGATTGCACCTGTTGGGCAGATTGTTTCACAGAGGTGGCAGTCACGGCAGGAAGCACATGAGAGGCAGCGGTCTGCCTGCTCTTTTTCTGTTGCCCCAATTTCTTCCGGTACATAATGCGTGATGGTCAGCGCCTGTTGTGGTATCACCTGCAGATCGAACGGTTTCCATTCAACTCCTTTACAGTCTGCTGTTATGTAATCAGCTGCAGTCTTTCCCGCCCCGAGAGCATGGGTTGCAAGACCCGGTTTTTCAACGTCTCCGATGGCAAGAATTTTGGCATTAGAGGTTACATGGGCCTTGCTGGTGGGTATCCATGCTGCTCCGCCCACAGTGATGGTTTCAACAGTTGCTGGCAGGAATGAGAGAGCCGGCACGTCACCAATTGAAATGATAACTGTCTGCGAAGGGATTAATTCGCCATCACCGGTTATAAGCCCCTCGCTGGTGACCTTTTCGGTAATTACAGGCCACCTGAATTGTGCACCAAGGGCCTCAGCAGCCTCTTTTTCCACACCGAAAGCCAGCGGTTTCTGGATGTCTACAAGAGTAACTTTTTCGGCACCCAGTCTGTACGCTTCACAGGCGACGTCACAGCCGACATTCCCGGCCCCGATGATAACGACTTCTTTGCCTACTGGAGGCGGAGAATCACTCTTAGCGCTCTTTAAAAAATCGAGGGCTGCGACTACTTTTTCATTTCCGGGGAAGGCGATTCTGCGAGGTTCATGGGTACCAACTGCTATGACTACATAATCATACTCTTGCTGCAGCTGGGTGAATTTTTCAGACGTCATGGTCACGTCCAGGTTAACAGTTATATTAGGTGTTTCTCTAAAGCGCTTGATCTCTTGATCCCATATTGCCTGGGGAAGCCGCTCCCAGGGAATGACCTGGGCAAGCTTTCCCCCTATCATTGCATCCTGCTCAAAGATATCTGCTTTGATACCATTAAGTGCCAGCTGCCAGGCTACATTCATTCCTGCCGGTCCGCCACCGATAACCGCCACTTTTTTGCCAAGGGATACTGCCTGTTCAGGACTTTTGATATTGTTGACTGATTGACCAAGAACCTGTACGTCAATTGAGTCATCAACACCCTGTCTGGAACAGTTTTCCATACAGAGGTTAGGGCAGACTGAGCCGCAAACAGAAGCAGGAAGTGGGGTGTAACGAAGAAGCATTTCGTATGCTTCATCGATTCGTCCTTCACGGATAAGACGTAATCTTTCTACCGTCGGGATATGTATTGGGCAGTAGTAGGTGCAGGGAGCAGCTGATTCGCAGTTAGCCCAGTATGGCTTTTTGCGGCGCAGGTTTCCGGTGACAATAGTGTCGATAGTAGATCTATCAAGTTCCGGAGCAAGATCCCGCAAAGGATCACCGCCAAATGCTTTGTTCCAGTGGTTGTTACGGAACTCTGACATAACCATTGGTCCTGACCACATCAACGCACGTTCCTGGGGAGTAACGGTCAGCAGCATATGCCACTCTTCCCTGACAGCCAGAACTTTGAGAAGATCCAGTCTCCTGATTTTGGTCAGAAAACACTCCATATTCTCCTGAAGCCATTGCCATTGACTGTCATCAGGTTCTGCCAGCTTGGCATTGGTTTTAGGAAAGGAGTGATCAATTTTTCCACGAAAATAAATGGTCCCGCCAACCATCCCGACGCAGGGACGATAGCCGAGAATATTATCCGGGTTTTTAGCGTCTATACCGCAGACAATACCGATTCCTCCGCAATTGAATTCAGCAAAGGAGTCACCGGTAGAGCCAA
>DAOVUU010000224.1 GCA_030632405.1 Desulfobulbaceae bacterium
AGATTATACAGCAGGCAGGAAAGCGGGCAGCTTCGGTTGTCTCTGATCTTGTCACCATTGCCCGTGGCGGCATAAAAACTTCCAGAGTAGTAAAGAATATCAATACAATCATAACAGATTATCTAGCCTCAATTGAGCATAAGGACTACATCAGAAGATATCCTGGCATAACAATAAGATCAAGACTGGGGCACAATTTGTCCAACATGTATTGTTCTGAGATGCATATTCTGAAGGTTTTGATGAATTTATTCGGCAATGCGATGGAAGCTCTGGCAGAGAGTGGTTCCATTCTAATTACGACTGAAAACGTAAATCTTGCTGAACCGCTCGTGGCGTATGAAAGAATTGCTGCCGGTGACTATGTAAAAGTTACTGTTGCAGATAACGGCCCGGGGATTTCTGCAAAAGATTTTGATCATATTTTCGAGCCTTTTTATACCAAAAAAGTAATGGGAAGAAGCGGTACGGGCCTTGGTCTGGCTATTGTCTGGTCTATAATTCATGATCATGCCGGGTTTATTGATATCAAGAGTGGATCAGGAGGGACTTCATTCGAGCTCTTTATGCCATCGACAGATGAGATAGAGTTCCGTAACAATCCGGCAATATCTATCAATGCATTGCGAGGAAATGGAGAGGTGATTCTGGTTGTAGATGATCAGGAAACGCAGTGTCTGACAACCCGAAATCTACTTACAAGTATAGGGTACAGTACCTCTATGGCAAACAGTGGCAAGCATGCCCTTGAAGTTTGCAGAGAGACTCCAGTTGATCTGGTTATTCTGGATATGATTTTAGAGAACGGGATGAATGGGAGGGAAACTTACGAAGAGATGTTAAAGATCAATCCTCAACAGAAGGCCATTGTGGTCAGCGGTTTTTCAGAAAATGAAGAATTGGCAAAAATCAAAGAGCTTGGTGTTTCTCACTTCATTAAAAAACCGTATACCCTTGACCAGCTTGGCATGGCTGTAAAACAGTCCCTGCGCAATATCGGCAATAAGTTTTAGTGTCCCTCTCATTCCCTCCGTTTTTGAACACTGGCATCCAGTAACTGTTTGGTATAGGGGTGGCTGGCCTCCAGGGCACGCAATGCCGCCACATCAAGCATTTCAACAATTTCCCCCTGATTCATCACGCCGATCTCACTGCACATATGACTTACCACAGCCAGATCGTGGGAAACCATCAGATAGGTCAGGTCTCTTTCACTCTGCAGTCGTTTCAACAGATTGAGAATTTCCGCCTGTACTGAAACATCCAGTGCCGAAGTCGGCTCATCAAGCAGCAGGATGGAAGGCTCTATAATCAGTGCCCGGGCAATGGCTACTCGCTGACGCTGCCCGCCGGAAAGCTGATGGGGCCAGCGAAAGCGGAAGGACTGCTTCAGACCGACATCATCAAGTATTTGAGCGATCCGTTTGTCAGGGTTGTCAAACCCATGCAGATGCAGTGCTTCGGATAGCACATGGTCCACAGTCTGACGTGGGTGGAGTGAGGCATAGGGGTCCTGAAACACCATTTGAACGGCACGATAAAACTCTTTGTCCCGCTTCTCACCAAGCCTGTTTCCCAGAACAGATATGTTGCCGGACCAGGTCGGTGCAAGGCCGGTGATGGCCCGCAGTATTGTAGATTTTCCGGAGCCGGATTCACCCACCAGGCCAAAACTGCCACCAGGGGGAACAGCGAACCCGGCATTAATAACCGCATCTACACGTTGTTCATCCTCACCGAACCAGATGTTTACCTGGTCCAGTTCAATTCCAGTTTCAGTTTTTTCAGTCACGACGGTGTCTCCCCGTCGGCGACTACACCACTTACACTTGGCTCCAGGTTCCAGGCTGTATCGCGTTGAAGGACCTGAAGATGTTCAACCGGCTGTTCCAGTCTCGGTATGGAGTTGAGAAGTCCGATGGTATAGGGATGTTTTGCCTCATGCAGTCGGTCTGCGCGGCACGTTTCCACAATCCTTCCTGCATACAAAATTAAAACACGATCACAGAACGCCGACACTACATTCAGATCATGGCTGATAAATATCAGTCCCATACCGCGTTCACGAACCAGGTCGTCCATGATTTCCAGAACTTCTTTTTGTACCGTTACATCAAGGGCTGATGTGGGTTCATCTGCAATCAGGATTTTTGGGTCAGGAATAAGCATCATTGCAATCATGATACGCTGGCCCATACCGCCGGACATCTCATGGGGGTAGGATCGAAACACCCTTTCCGGATCTCGGATGAGGACTTTTTCCAGCATGTCCAGTGTCTTCTTTCGGGCATCTTTTTTACTTGCTCTGGCGTGGAGACGATATGCTTCACTGATCTGGTCACCGATGCGCATGACTGGGTTAAGAGAAAATTTGGGATCCTGCATGATCATTGAGATCTTATGGCCACGTACCCGGCGCATTGCTTTTTTGGAAATTTGCAGCAGGTTTGTGCCTTCCAGTGTTATATGGTCGGCCTCAAGAATGCCCGGTTTTTTGATGAGCCGCAGAATTGCGCGACCTGTCAAAGATTTTCCTGAGCCTGATTCACCAACAATGCCCAGCCGCTCCCGGCCAAGGGAAAAGGAGATATTGCGTACAGCCTCGAAAATCCCATTACGGGTTGGAAATTTTACGCTCAGATTCTGGACTTCAAGCAGATTGCTCATTGTGAACTCTTTTTCGGGTCGAGTACATCGCGCAGTCCGTCACCTAAAAGGTTAAAGGCAAGGGATACAATAAAAATGGCCAATCCGGGCATGGTTGCTACCCACCAGTGATCAAGAATAAACCTGCGGCCATCGGAGATCATAGCGCCCCATTCCGGCGAGGGCGGCTGAGCGCCCAGTCCTAGAAAACCCAGTCCTGCTGCGACGAGGATAATACCGGCCATATCGAGAGTAACACGAACGACCAGGGAAGAGATACACAGGGGCCAGATATGACGGGTAATTACTCGCAGGGTTCCGGCTCCCTGCAGTTTGATGGCATGAATAAAGTCTGCATTGCGGATGGTTAAGGTTTCTGCCCGGGCGATCCGTGCATAGGGTGGCCAGGCAGTTAGAACAATGGCAAGGACAGCATTTTCAATGCCTGCACCCAAGGCGGAAACAAAGGCTAGTGCCAGCACCAGCCGGGGAAATGCAAGGAAGATATCTGTAATACGCATCAGTACAACATCTACCCATCCTCCGAGGTACCCTGCAGCCGTGCCGACAAACAGTCCCGCAACCGGCGCCATGAGTGCGACCAGAGAAACGATGTAGAGGGTGATGCGGGAGCCGTAAATGAGCCTGCTTAGTATATCTCTGCCAAGAGAATCAGAACCAAACATGTAGCCATTAACACCGGGTGCCGACAGTCGGGCAGCAAGGTCCTGTGCAAAAGGATCCTGGGGTGCCAGGATCGGGGCAAACAATCCAATCAGTACCAGAGCGAGAAGAATCGTTAACCCGAACATGGCCATGAGATTGGAACGAAAGGCCAGCCAGGAGTGATACCAGACAGAGAGCCTCGCCTGCCTGCGGGAGGCAGGGGTGTCTGTTGTCAGCCATTCGCGCCAGGTTATCTGTTTTTGAGGGCATGCATCTGGTATACTCATTTGGCCCTCGGATCAAAATATTTATAGAGCAGATCTGAGAAAATATTTAAACAGACAAAAACCAGTCCCACCACAACTGTTCCCCCCAGTACGGCATTCATATCAGCCGAAAGAAGTGCTGTTGTAATGTATGAACCAATACCAGGCCAGGCAAAAATTGTCTCTGTCAGTACAGATCCTTCCAGCAGTCCGGCATAGGAGAGTGCAATAACGGTCACCAGCGGAACTTTCACGTTACCAAGCGCATGGCGCCAGATGACGGTACTTTCTGGCAATCCCTTGACCCTTGCGGTAATTATGTACTCCTGATCCAGCTGCTCCAGCATGAACGAACGAGTCATACGGGAAATATAGGCCAGGGAATAATAGGCCAGGAGTCCTGCCGGCAGGACAATGTGGGAGATGGCGTTTTTAAATATCTCAATGTCTCCTGCAAGCAGGCTGTCAATAAGGATCATGCCGGTAACACTGGGAATAGTATCAACATAGAAAATATCGAGTCTGCCCGGACCTCCGATCCAACCCAGTATTCCATAAAAAATCAGCAGACCGATCAATCCGATCCAGAACACCGGCATAGAGTAACCGATCAGGGCCACAACCCGGGCAACATGGTCTATCCAGCTCCCGCGCTTAACAGCAGCAATCACTCCCAGTGGTACACCGAGTAGAACACCGATGATTGTACCTACGGTTGCAAGTTCGAGAGTTGCCGGAAAAACACGGATAAGATCCTGGCCTACAGGACGCGCTGTCAGCAGTGATTCGCCAAAATCCCCATGGGCAATATCCCACAGGAACAGGAAAAATTGAAGAAATAGAGGTTTGTCCAGTCCAAGTTCCTGGTATGCTGCGTCATAAGTTGCCCGGGAGGCACTTTCACCGACAATTGAAAGGACAGGGTCAATTGGCATGACTCTGCCTATGATAAAAGTGACAAATAGTAGACCAACCATGGTGATCGCTACAGTGAAAACAGTATTGCTGATACCTTTAACCCACAGAGGAAGAGATCGTTTTCGGCGTTTTTTATGGAGTGTATTGTCAGTGGCCATTGCCGGATCACACTACTTATTAATTAAAAGAATGTATTACGCGGATAGCGCAGACTCTGAAGATGCGAAAACGCAAAGAAAAATGTCTTCACGTTTTCACATCATTGTGTGAACTTGGTCAGGGTGCAGGATTCATATGCGGTGCATCATCCATCCCGCACCCCGTAATTGCCAAACTATTTGGTAATCACCCAATAGGAAACGGCAGTAATTGCACCGCCTGTATTGAGACCTTTTACATTGGCACGCAATCCTGTCTGTTCAATCTTCTGGAACATGACAGCAAATGGGGCTCGTTGCTGGTGCTCACGCTGAATAGCCTGATACATTGCTGCCCGTTTGTCACGATCACCTTCCTGAACGGCGGCTTTTGTGGCCTTGGACATTTCAGGCAGATGCCATGCGTTACGCCAGGCCAGCAGCCCGGTGGCCTTGACTTCATCGGAGTTGTCCGGATTATTGGCAAATGTAGCTGCATTGGTGTTTGGATCTGGATAATCCGGTCCCCACGCTCCCACATAAATCTGATGTTCACGAGCACGATATACAGCTAGAGTCTGTTTTCCTGTTCCGACTTCC
>DAOVUU010000393.1 GCA_030632405.1 Desulfobulbaceae bacterium
CTGGTGGCCATATAGAATCCCATCACCATCATCACAATTTCAATTGCCCGCCCTGTCTGGTTGAGTGAGGTTTGTATGAAAACAGAGACTAATTCCGGGAAACCGATAGCTACTGCCAGTGAAGATTCTTTGACTATAGTCAGCCATGCATTTATCAGCGGTGGCAAAATAGCCCGGGCAGCCTGAGGTACAATTATCAGACGTAGAGTTTTAAAGGGAGAAAAACCAATAGCCGAGGCAGCCTCAAGTTGGCCCGGGTCAATTGACTGAATACCGGCTCGAACCATTTCACCTATGGTTGCGGACCGATATATGGTCATGGCAACAAATGCAGCCATAAAGGCAGCCGGGAAGAAAAAGCCGTCCTGATAGTTAAATCCCTGCAGGGTTGGTACAGCCCAGTGCAATGGACTGCCCGTTGCTATAAATATGACTGCCGAAAAAATCAGCATGCCTGAAAGAGAGGGATACAGCATTGGCAGCTGTTTCCCGCTGCGTTTACGGTGTTTTTTTGACTTTTTGAGTAAAATGAATGAGCAGATACAGGCGAGTAAGGTGACAATTATGGTCCAGCCGGCATTTGATTCAAAAACCGGTGACGGGAAATAAAACCCCCGGTTGTTTAAGAAAAAGATATCGAGAAGATGATAGCTTTTTTTGGGGGCCGGGAGAGTGGAAAATACGACTATGAACCAGAATACAATTTGAATAAGTAACGGTACATTACGAACAAACTCCACATACCACTTCGCACATTGGGCCAGTAGAAAGTTTCTGGATAGCCGAATGATCCCGACTACAAACCAGAGTATGGTCGCAAATAGTACGATTAGCGCAGATAATATGAGGGTGTTAAAGATTCCGACCAGGTAGACACGCCCATAGGACATAGTCGGGTCGTAGGGGATGATTGACCAGCCGATGTCAAACCCCGCGGTGGAACTGATAAAATCAAATCCAAACGGAAGTTCCATCTGGTGGAGATTTTCAACAACGTTGGTGAAGAAATAGTAGCCGACGCCAAAGACAGAAAAAAGTGTTAAACCCTGAATGAGTTTTGATCGGTACGATGAATCATTGAGCAGTTTTTTAAGTGTGATTTTTGACAAGTTATATCACAGTGGAGATCCTGGAACATGCTTGTTTCCCGCATGTTCCAGGATTATTTTTAACGGAAAGATTTTGAATAGAGCAAACCACCATTTTTCCACAGCTCGTTCAGAGTACCTTTGCGATCAAGGGCCAGAGCTGTATCTGGACCAAGATTGCGTTCATACATTTCAGCATAATTTCCGATCTGCTTAATTACCTGATAGGCCCAGTCTGCCGGTAGTCCAAGGCCTTTGTGGAGATCGCCTTCCAAGCCGAGGAAACGTTTAACTACGGGGTTGGTTGAGGTTTTACGGATTTCATCAATATTCTTGGAGGTAATACCCAGCTCTTCAGCCTCAAGCAGGGCGGCAAAGGTCCATTTAACCACGTTCGCCCAGGTACTGTCGTTTTGGCGGACAGCAAAAGAGAGCGCTTCTTTTGAAATTGTTTCAGGGAGGACTACATAATCATCTGGATTCGGCGCTGTTGAACGGGCAGCGGCCAGACCGGATCTGTCGTTGGTCATTACATCGCAGTTGTTGTTAAAAAAAGCGGTGTTTCGCACGGATGCATCATCAAATACAACGGGTGTCATTTTGAGATTATTTGTACGGTTGAAATCCGTCAAGTTGAGCTCAGAAGATGTTCCTGTAAGAACACAGACGGTTGCTCCTTTAAGTTCCAGGGCAGATTTGATACCGCTGTCTTTACGAACCATAAAACCCTGTCCGTCGTAAAAGTAGGTGTCGAGAAAATCCAAACCCTGACTGCTGTCTCGTGATAATGTCCAGGTCATTCCCTTTGATAAGAGATCGCCGGCGCCACTTTTAATTGAGGTAAAACTCTGAGCCCACTGGACTGAATTAAATTTTACCTTGTCCTTATCTCCGAAAATGGCGGCAGCAACACTGCGGCAGATGTCTATATCCATACCTGACCACGTGCCTTTGTCATCCACAGTATAAAAACCAACAAAAGAATTGCCAATTATACAATTTAGATGTCCACGCTTCTGGACTGTATCGAAGGTTGATTCAGCTGCGTTTACCTGAGTTTGGGAAAAGAGCATGGCGCAGCCGGCTGCAACTGCGAGTGATAAAAATCTGGTCAACTTTTTCATTTCATTTCTCCTGAGTAAAATTGATTAAGGTTTTTACGAGTTTGACAATGTTAATGTGGAAACTTTTCTTTACGGTTTTCTCCTTCCTGAGGAGAAGTAAACTGAATTTTGATTTATTGCCTGTTTATCGGCGTGGGAAAACAAAAATTGTCCGTTGTTTTTGAGTGATCAGGTACAGAAAGAGCTATTACAGGCGTAAAAAAGAGTACCAGGGTAGCCGTTATATTCGCAGGCTCCATGATTGAATCAAGGTGTTCACTGCGATGGTACTCGTATTGGGAAGAAAAGAAAATGCTTTTTATAACCTTAGAAGGCGTTGTTCATTGGCTTCCTGCCTTTGTTGAACTCGTAATAGATTATTGGCTGCTAAGCTCCTTCATGATAAAGATGATTTCTTCCATACCCCACTTGCTGTCGGTTGCAGGCAGGTATCGGTCAGTAAGTTGAATCTCAGGGGGTATGCCTGCCAGAAGTTGGAGAACTATTATACTGTCTGTAAGACTCAGCTCATAGTCACCGTTTGCATCACCCAGAGGCATGGCAAGTACTGTGAATGTTGATGAAGCCGAACCCTCATTGCCTGCAAGGTCAGTTGCTGTGACAGTGACGGTATGGCTGCCGTTACTCAGAGGCCCAAGGAGGGCACCGGAAGAAATTGTCTCCAGTAAACCATCGAGCCATACTTCTACGCTACCATCGTCAGCAGAAAAAGTGAGAATCGGATTGTCAACAGGTACAGTTGAACCATTTACCGGCGAAATAATGACTACCACCGGGGCGGTAAGATCCACAATGATAGATGTCGTCCCA
>DAOVUU010000119.1 GCA_030632405.1 Desulfobulbaceae bacterium
TAACCCAGGAAAGCGTCTTTACTTCTCTGCGACAGCACACCCCTCTGGCTGTTGAAGATTGTGTTCACCTTTGTGCCCCCTTTTCGCAGGAAACCAGAGCCTGGGTAAAAAATCTCAACAGAGAACATACAAACATCACGAAATACAGAGCGCTCCGCAGTCAGATATTTGAATTGTTAAATATTTCAAATTTCAATGAGCTGGAAAAACTCATCCGGTGCCCCCATCTCCAGGGGGAACGAAGCAAACGTGCCTACGGCCTCCTCGGCAACATGTTTGGCCTTAATGGAACCTCCCGCGAAGTAAAAGCCAGGGTTCATGGTTATGCCCACGTGGCAGACAGTGTTGTCAACTCACTCAAGATAAAAATTCTCAAACCCTACACATCACACATTGAACTCACCAATGAAATCGAAGTAGCCAATGATCCGGTCGAACTCATCCTCATAATGTTCAACGATCGGTACCATAAAAAAGCTCGCTTTGAGGCACGGCGCAAACTCATCCTTATGAATCTTGCCGGTTCCATAGACCAGAGAGAGCGTGAGACAGGGATAGAGGACAAATTTTCCAACTTCCTCCATTTTCTCAATGATTACGTATGGAGCAGCAATCAGAAGATAGGCGAACACGATATAGACTTTCTCTACTCTAACCATTCGGAGACAGATTTCAGCTGCCGGGAAGTGAGAATAATCACTCGCCAGCAAGCCAAAAAACTGCAACCTGCAAAGAACACTAAACTTACCCTGCTGAAGAGACGAAGGTTCACCGCGGCCAATAGGGAAATACCGATTTATGTGTCGATCCGGAAAAAGCCGCCGGAGGCAAAGGTACTAAAACTTCTCAGAAAAAACAAAAAGAACCCTGCAGTGGCAGTGGACGACGAACTGGGTCTGATGGCAGTCCTCAACTCTGTTGCGGAAATTAAGATATTCCAGAATCATTTAACACGAAGCGCCGCCCGGGCGAACTCCTTTTTGGTACTCGAAGATATATCCGATACTCTTACCGGGTCTATCCCCTATAAAACGACGACCACCGGCTCAAGCAGTAAAACACCAATGCTCAAATTTTTCGCACGGCTTGGGGGAATGCGTGTTGAATTTATTATCCATACCAACCAGTCGTGGTTGAATTACATGTACAGGAAAGATGTGGCCCACGATGAGTACGAGGTAAAGAGAATATTTGACTCTGGAGTAACGGAACTCCTTTTCCCCAGAGACATCTACCATCTCGATCATCGGAGAATCCGTGATGAGATGATACAATTTTTCAGAAAACAGATAGAAGATTAGTCTCTGCTTTTATACCACTGATAAGCATTTTCCAATCCTTCCTGAAAACTCATCGAGGGTACCCAGCCAAGTGCAGTAATACGGCTGGTGTCCATGAGTTTTCTTGGAGTACCATCGGGTTGTGCCGGATTAAACACCGTCTCCCCCTCAAAACCTGTCAACCCTTTGATAACCATTGCGGTCTCCCTGATGGTAAGATCTTTCCCGGTACCCACATTAAGAAAAGAGGGTCGTTCTCCCTCAAAATTGGACTGTGGCAGATTCATCACATGAAGTGTCGCCGACGCCATATCATCCACATGTAAAAATTCCCGCCGAGGAGATCCTGTTCCCCAGAGATGCACCTTCGGGACAACTTCTGGATTAAGCCTTTTATTTTCTGAAGAGTAACCTATAGCCTCCTGAATATCTGCAGGGATTGCTCCATACAGTTTCTCATCTTTCAGGATGGCCTCCAGTTCTCCCTCCATCGCCAGTTTCGCCAGATGGTATTTCCTTATCATTGCGGGAATAACATGGCTGTTTTCCAGATGGTAATTATCGCCCGGGCCAAAAAGATTGGTTGGCATCACGGAACGGTAGCAGGTACCATACTGACGATTATACGACTCACACATCTTTATCCCTGCAATCTTGGCAATGGCGTAGGGCTCATTGGTCTCTTCAAGAATCCCCGTCAAGAGAGAATCTTCGGCCATCGGTTGTGGGGAAAACTTAGGATATATACATGAACTTCCAAGAAAAAGAAGATGTTCAATGCCAGACTTGTGCGCCTCATGGATTACATTCGCCTGGATCATCAGGTTCATATAAATAAAATCGGCGGGATATTCATTATTAGCATGAATTCCGCCAACCTTAGCCGCAGCAAGAACAACCCTGTCTATCTTTTCAGCACGAAAAAATACACGCACCTGATTCTGATCTGTCAGATCAAGTTCAGAGTGAGTACGGGTAATAATATTTTCGCAAGCCAGCTTCTTCAGTTGCCTGACAATGGCAGAACCGACCATACCCCGGTGTCCGGCTACGAAAATGGACTCTGTGATCTTCACCTTACTCATGATGGTTGAGTACAGTAAATCCTTCATTTTTGCACAGTTCGTCGCGCCGGGCCTCTTCAAGATCAAAGCGCATCATCTCAGCCACGAGCTCGCCAAAACTCGTCTTTGGTTCCCAGCCAAGCTCTTCCTTTGCCTTGCGCGGATCTCCCAGCAGAGCCTCAACCTCGGTGGGCCTGAAATATCGAGGGTCAACCCGGGTAATAACATCACCAACCTTCATTCCGTTGCCAGTTCCACTATCCGGCATCCTCTCAACAATACCTGTCTCATCAATCCCCTTGCCTTCCCAACGCAAACCAATACCGAGTTCCGCCGCTGCCAAATTGACAAAATCCCGTACCGAATGCTGTACCCCGGTGGCAATAACAAAATCGTCGGGACTCTCCTGCTGCAGCATCAACCACTGCATCTGCACATAGTCCCTGGCATGCCCCCAGTCACGCTTAGCATTCAAGTTACCTAAATAGACACAATCCTGCAGACCAAGAAAAATTCTAGCCAGAGCCCGTGTGATCTTCCTGGTAACAAAGGTCTCCCCTCGAAGTGGAGACTCATGGTTAAAAAGAATCCCGTTACAGGCATAAATATTATACGCTTCACGGTAATTCACTACGATCCAGTAGGCATACATTTTTGCCACTGCATAGGGTGAACGAGGATAAAACGGCGTCTTTTCTGTCTGTGGAACTTCCTGAACCTTCCCATAAAGCTCTGATGTGGAGGCCTGATAAAAACGTGTTTTTTCTGTTAATCCGAGAATTCGAATAGCCTCAAGTACACGCAGGGTACCAAGGGCATCTGAATTGGCTGTATATTCCGGTTCCTCAAAGGAAACTGCAACATGGGACTGGGCTGCCAGATTATAGATTTCATCAGGCTGTATCTTACCAATGATATGAATCAGACTGGAGGAATCAGTTAAATCGCCATGATGGAGTATGAAGTTTCTGTCTCCCACATGCGGATCCTGGTAGAGATGGTCAATTCGATCCGTGTTAAAAAGAGACGCCCTTCTCTTAATACCATGCACCTCATAGCCTTTTTTCAATAAAAATTCAGCCAGATATGCTCCATCCTGCCCTGTTATGCCTGTTATTAGTGCCTTTTTCATATGATTCTCGTAGTAAATCAGTCAGTTATGGAAATTATACATAATACCCTTCGGGTAAATGTGGCTATTTACCATTAGCAATCAGTATTGAACGTCCCCTTCCGATACCATAATAGGCAAGCCCTGCTGCCTCCACTCTGGCTGGCTCATATAAATTGCGCCCATCAAAAATCACCTTATCTTTCAACGCGTCAAATATCTGCTCGAAATCAGGCACCCGAAAACTCTTCCATTCGGTAACTATTACCAGCCCGTCCGCACCGTGCAAAGCACTTTCTTTCGTTCCCATCAGCATCAAATCATCTCTGGTCCCGTAAATTCGCTGAGCCTCCTCCATCGCTTCTGGGTCATATGCCTGTACTTTAGCACCTGCAGCCCATAAAGATTCCAGGAGTACTTTACTTGAAGCCTCTCGCATGTCGTCCGTATTCGGTTTAAAAGAAAGGCCCCAGACAGCGAAAGTTTTACCGTTGAGACCACCCTTATAGAAGGAAGAGATATGCTCAAAAAGTTTTTCTTTCTGTTTATAATTTACACTCTCCACAGCTTTCAAAATCTTTGCATCAAAACCGATCTCACTGGCCGATCTTTCCAGGGCCTGCACATCTTTAGGGAAACAGGACCCGCCGTACCCGCAACCGGGATAAATAAACTGATATCCAATACGGGAATCAGAACCTATCCCTCTGCGTACCTGCTCTATATCCACTCCCAGCCGTTCCGCCAGGTTAGACATTTCATTCATAAAAGAGATCTTGGTAGCCAGCAAACAGTTGGCTGCATATTTGGTAAACTCTGCGCTCCGTACATCCATAACCATAATCTTATCACGATTCCGGCTGAACGGTTCATACAGTTCTCGTACCTTGGTTTCAACTTCATCACTGTCGGTACCGACAATGATCCTCTCCGGGCGCATACAGTCGTCCAGAGCAGAACCCTCTTTCAAAAATTCCGGGTTGGATGCCACAGAGAAAGATAAATTAAGGTTTCTTTCTTTCAGGATATTTCCCATATGCACTTTTATCTTATCCGCGGTGCCGACAGGTACAGTTGATTTGTCGATGACAATTTTACTGTCACTCATAAGCTCGGCAATTTTTCCGGCGACTGCCAGAACATACTGCAAATCAGCACTCCCATCCTCATCCGGCGGTGTACCCACGGCAATAAACTGGAGTTCAGCATGATCGACACCTCTTTGTGTGTCGGTGGTGAAATCGAGACGATTCTTCTTGTAATTTGTCAATACCAAATCAGCTAAACCAGGCTCAAAAATTGCCACTTCACCATTCTTTAACCTTTCAATCTTGTGCTCATCCACATCGACACAGCAGACGTGATGCCCCACATCCGCAAGCACCGCCGCCTGCACGAGGCCAACGTACCCGGCGCCAAATACAGTTACTTTCATAATATCCTCTTATTTAGTACCTTATTTCTGAACTTCTGTTATAAAAAACACGAAAAATATTTCCCGTATTGTTTTGATATTATGGCAATATTTTCAGTTATCAGTTACTGACAACTGCACACTGAAAACTGATAACTTTCGATTGCGGGATTCGCCCAATTTAACACTACTACGACGCAATCAAATAATATATCCCTGGTCTTCAAGATAAAGCAAAATTTCCTGCACAGCCTCCATAGGTGTAACCATAGAGGTGTCGATGGTCAACTCCGGATTGGAAGGGGGTATATACGGATCGGTGACTCCGGTTACTCCTTTCACCTTCCCCGCTCTTGCTTTAGCGTACAGCCCTTTTCTATCCCTCTGTTCACAAACCTCCAGCGGCGTTGAAACATACACTTCGACATAGCCGCCATAACGTGAGATCAGTTCCCTGTTCGCCCGGCGTGCTTCACCGTAAGGCGCAATAGGAGCACAAAGTGCAATACCACCGTTCTTTGTAATTTCACTTGCAACGAAACCAATACGGGTAATGTTAAGATTACGATGTTCCTTAGAGAAAGAAAGCTCAGATGAAAGATTTGTCCGGACAATATCCCCGTCAAGCAGAGTCACGGGTCTGTCACACATCTCCATAAATTTTACCAGCAGAACTTTTGCAATTGTCGATTTTCCCGACCCGGAAAATCCAGTCATAAAGATAGTAAATCCCTGTTTTGAACGTGGTGGAAAGGAACATTGCAGTTGATCGACAACCTCCGGATAGGAGAACCAGGTTGGAATATCTTCACCATATATAAGCCTGCGCCGTAATTCACGGGAAGAAATCGTTGCCACCTGTTCTTCCGCAATATTATCGAGCACTACATATTTTTTCAGCTCCTGATGGTATCCCATTTCACGCTGTGGAACCATAGAAATTCCAGTCTCTTCACTATATTCGGCAACCATCTGTTGAGCGACACCACGAGGGTAAAACAGTTTGCTATCATCAATCCCTGCCTGTGGATCGGCATGGTCTTCAGCCACCATGAAGTGGCTGCAGCCAAAATTTTTGCGGATTATGGCTTGCCATAAGGCCTCTTTCGGTCCAGCTTTTCTACTGGCAAAGGGTGTGAGACCAAGTTGAATCATATTCGCGGGAAATTTATCGGTAAACGCCTGATAACAACGGATTTGAGTATAATAATCGAGATTGCCGGGGTGGCTGAGGTCGGCAACCGGTTGTAAAAATATAGCCGCCCCAGCCTCTCTTGCGGCAGTAATAACCATCTCCCGATGGGCACAATGCAGGTACTCGTTCGTATGAAAACCAAGAATCCTTCTCCATCCATTCATAGTGAAAATACGAACTGTTTCCGATGGACTCAATCGCAGATGCTGGAAGTCATAATGAATGGGCAGGCTTACCCCCTCAAGTCTGCCTCCAATATAATGACTGCCAATGCGCTCGTACAACTGCATGACTCCTGCGTGTTCATCAGGATCATCGGTGCCATAAACGGAGGTGGCCTCTTTTCGTTTATCAGGCTGCCATATATCTTCAACCGTCAAGACTGCAAGCAAAAAACCTTCCTGATCATTGAGTCCCACGCGTTCCCCAATGGTAAACGTTTCTGCTGTCTGCTCGTCAACATCCAGGGATATTGGCATGGGCCAGACGGTGCCATCCACGAGGCGCATGTCGCTTACAACCGAATCATAATCCTTGCGGGAAAGATATCCATTGAGTGGAAATAACCCTCGATTCAGCAGTAATTCCAGATCACATAATTGCCGGGAGGATAAATCAATCGACCTGAAGTCAAGAGCCTCGGCCCGTAAAGCCTCAACGCGCCTGAAATGAACAAGTAAACTTTCCGAATAATCCATAATATTTCCTTTTAAAAACCCCTCAGGAGGTTATCTAAACACATTTTTTTCTTAACCACCTGAAACTTAGACTTCCATAACTGTACTATATTACTTTATCATCAAATCAGCTGAGAGCAAACCCTGATGAGCAAGTAAATCTGAAACGAAAATAAGAATACCAAAAAGGTTGTCAAAAAACAAAACAGCTCTTGACGAGTAGTAACTAATCAAGTAGTTTGCGCGATCTTTTGAGTGGGGGTAACACTCGGTGCTTTACGCACCGCAGCTGTACAAGGTCCCGAATAAAAGAGACAAAACGAGAGATAAAATGATTGACAAGGTAGGTGGTTGAGATTATATTAACTGCCTCACCGCGGAACTTGAACCGCGCGGTTTATCCTGTGATAAGTCGATATACGATCCTTGAAAACTGAATAACAACACAAACAGCAAACGGGCCCAAAGTGGTTTTTATATGTAAATATA
>DAOVUU010000369.1 GCA_030632405.1 Desulfobulbaceae bacterium
CCTTTGACAATAAATACTGGGATAACAAGGAGGCGGGCATTTATGTGGATATTGTTTCAGGTGAGCCTCTGTTCAGCTCTCTTGACAAATTCAAGTCGGGGACCGGGTGGCCAAGTTTTACGCGCCCACTGGTGAATAAAAATGTTGCTGAAAAAAAGGATCGTAAATTTTTTATGGTTCGGACAGAGGTGCGCAGTGTTCATGGGGACTCCCATTTGGGGCATGTTTTTGATGATGGTCCTGCCCCAACCGGTTTAAGGTACTGCATAAATTCTGCCTCTCTTGATTTTATTCCGGTGGATAAGCTTGAAAAGAAGGGGTATGAGGATTTTCTGCCTCTGTTTCGTTAAACCGGTAGTCACAGGCAGCGGGCTATTTGCCATTCAAAATATCTTCAATGCGTTTTCCATCGATCCTTGCATTAAAAATAGTGTTCAGGAGCGGGGAGACGGTTTGATCCTCGTCTTCGGTAAAAAGAAAGCCGGGCAGGGGTTTGGCTGTAAGAGTTTGCATGCGTGCCTGCATCATTATGGTTGTGTTGAGATGCTGTGCGGTACCACTGTGTTCACTGATATCGCACAGGGCAGGCAAGATGTCCAGCATGTTTCCCCAGTATTCTTTTTGACCCAGGTGCTCAATTATCTGCGACACCGCCGTTGAGGCGGCAAGGTAATGGCCTGGAATCAGTGCTGGTTGGCCTGTGGAGCAGGTTTTTTCAGAGATCATCATCCGGCAGGAGAAGGGTCTTGCCGGGTATATCTGGCAGAAATTTTCTTCAAGAAAGGGACAGGGGGCCTGGTTGGATATTTCTCCGATCTCAACATTTTTTCCCTGTAAACAGGCTCTGGCAAAATCATTGGTAGTCATTTTGGGCCGATGCTGCGGTCTATTTTCTTGAAGTTTTTCAGCAAACCATTTATCCATATCTGCTTTGTGAATGAAACGGAGAATGATTTCTCCTTCGAGGGCGGTCATAGTGACGTTTTGGGTGCAGCAGGCACTACAGCCTTTGCAGCAGGCAATATTTTTGCTGGAATTCCAGTCTGTAAAAAGGGTGTAAATTGTTGTAAGTAACTGATCTTTCATTGTCTGTTAACCTCCACTGATTTCGACCGTCAGGATAGCCAGGGTTGTATATCGTAAAAATTTTCCGGAAAAGATGAGGAGTGAAAAGCGTATGAATCCGGTTCTGAATATTCCGGCGACCAGGCAGAGTGGATCCCCCACAACCGGCAGCCAGGAGAGAAGCAGAGACCATGAGCCGTATTTTAGGTAGATCCGGTTTGCCTTAATCAGATCTGAATCGCTCATTCGAAGCAGTTTCCTGATGAAAAAATCCGATCCATAGATTCCTATCAGGTAGGTGGTACAGGCGCCCAGGTAATTACCCAAGGTGGCCGTGAAAACAGTTTGAGTTGGAGAAAAACCACCCAGAATCATAACGGCAAGGAGCCATTCTGAGCCTATGGGGACAACCGTTGCGGCGAGAAAACTGAGTATAAAGAGGACGTAGAGAGAAGGCTCAAGGTTCAGGTAATATAACAGTTCCATTGACGGGCACCACGTATTGTGTAAAATGGTTGTCTGATACCTGAAACCAGCATTATTGTCAATAGGAGAGAGTACGGTGAAATACTGGATGAGCATTATTGCTCTGATTTTTATAACCCTGATACAAACCTGCCCGGTACAGGCGGATATAGGATTTGAAAAATGGATAGCTGATTTTTATGCGGAAGCCTCCCGGGATGGCATCAGCAGATCAACTTATGAAAATGCTTTTTCCGGAATTACTGTACCCGATCCGCTTGTACTTAAAAAAGCAGCGTATCAACCTGAGTTTACCACTAAAATATGGGATTATGTGGATGCGAGGGTCAACCCTCTTACAGTAGGGAAGGGGGAGAGGAAAGGCGTCTACTATAGCGGCACCCTTAACAGTATTGAGCGTCGTTTTGGTGTGAGGTCGTCTGTGTTGCTCGCAATCTGGTCGATTGAATCAAATTATGGAGATATTCTCAAAAAAACAACACGACTGCACTATGTACCTCAGGCACTGGCCACTCTGGGATACGGAGATAAAAAGAGACAGAAATTTGCCCGGACTCAGCTTCTGGCTGCACTGAAAATCCTCCAGTCCGGTGATGTCAGCAGGGGGCAGTTTATGGGGTCATGGGCCGGTGCCATGGGGCATACACAATTTATTCCGACAAGTTATCTTGCCTATGGGGTGGATATGGATGGGAACGGCCGGCGTGATATCTGGAACTCAATTCCGGATGCTCTGGCTACTGCCGCCAGCTTACTGCAGAAGAACGGCTGGCGGACCGGAAAAACATGGGGGTATGAGGTGATAAGTCCCGAAGGGGGGGGCCGCTTTACCGGGGAAACTAAAACCCTGTCTCAATGGGAAAAGCTCGGTTTTATTCGTTCGAAGGGGAGAAATTATCCGCGTCCGGATGACAAGGCTGTACTGAAAATGCTGGCGGGGCCGGAAGGTCCGTCTTACCTGATGTTGAAGAATTTTTTTGTGTTTAAGCGATATAACAATGCAGATGCCTATGCCCTGGCGGTCGGGCTCCTGGCCGATCGACTTGCAGGTGGGAGTGGCATGGTACAGTCCTGGCCTCGCCCTGCAGGATCTCTGAATATTTCTGAAAAATTCGAGATACAGGAAAGACTTAAAAAACGCGGCTATTATTCCGGGAAAGTTGATGGGTACCTGGGCAATGAATCACGAAAGGCGGTACGCCGGTTTCAGAAGAAAAGTGGCTTAAAAGAAAATGGTCTCCCCACCTTGTCTCTGCTTGAGAAACTGAGGGAGTAAATTGTCTGACTGGTCAATGCGAGATTAACACTTGTCAAGGGGGTGGGATAAAGCGGCCGTGTGGCCAGGATGGTGTGGCCAGAGGTGTTCCAAGATTGTATTTCACCAACCGGGCTCTCAGTTCGAGGAGCTGCTCTACCAGTCGAGTTTCTACTCTTCTGAATGCATTCTCATCGACGACTCGCCTGACTACGATACCGAGTAGTTCGGTGATGGCGTTACCCACGGAATTTTGACTGATCGTCACGATGAGCCGTCCTTTGTCATCCCTGTAAAGGAGTTGTTTGTAGGCAGGCTGCCAGCGGATCTCATTGGCAAATGTCGGATCTTCTATTACCTGAAGGCGCAGCATGCGAGCTGCCTGATGAAATTGATCACTGAAAAGGAGAATGTCCTCGATTTGATCTGGAAAGACGGCATTTGCAGGAATGGAGGTATCCTCTGCCGCAACCAGACGGAAGAGGGCCCGATAAAAATCCAGAAATCCCTTGAGGACCAGATC